>CAZMGQ010000007.1:0-8856 GCA_964565855.1 uncultured Lentisphaerales bacterium
GCTCCAGTTGAGATTCGGCTGCAGGACGTTGGGTGCCCAGCCGGTGCGGGGATCGAAGCCGTAGAGGAGATAGACATCGTAATGGATGTTGCCATCGTCATCGGCGGCCATATAGTCGCCATCGGGGTTGCTGTTGGCATCGCTGGGATCGAGCGGATCGAGCCCCCAGAGGACCTCCCAGCCATCCGGCATGCCATCGCCATCGGTATCGAAGTCGATGGGGTTCGTGCCGAGAAAATACTCTTCGAGCGTCGTCAGGCCGTCGCCATCGAGGTCCATACCGGCCAGGCCGCGGTTGAAGCGCGGACGGAAGTAATAGACGATGTCGTCGTTGGGTATGACAAGACTGCCCGTGAGGGTAGCCGGGTCATAGGCACGGCCGACAAAGGACGGATCGTGGAAGGCGTTGGCATAGAAGTAGTAGAGCCAGCCATCGCTCAGGCCATCACCGCTGGTATCGGCAACCGTGGGGTCGGTATCGGGCTGGTCGCCATCCCAGAGGTCGAGCGTAGCGCCGCGGAACTGCATCAGGTTGTTAAACAGGGGGCCGCTGGCACGGTAGCCATCCCAGCCGACTGTCCAGGGGATTTCATAGCCGAAGGGGCCGCCGAATACTTCACCGTAAGGGTCGGGTGTGGGATCGAAGACCATGTGTTCGGCGTTGGGCATCCGGTCGCCGGAGGGGCTGCCGCCACCACCGTCATCACCGACCGCCGAGCGGGGCTCCAGTCCGTAACGCAACTCCCACTCGTCGGTCAGGCCGTCGCCATCGATATCACCACGACGG
This sequence comes from uncultured Lentisphaerales bacterium, assembly GCA_964565855.1. Classification (GTDB taxonomy): domain Bacteria; phylum Verrucomicrobiota; class Kiritimatiellia; order RFP12; family JAZUKQ01; genus CAZMGQ01. Next base: position 788 of record CAZMGQ010000007.1, read on the forward strand.
TCGCCCTGGAGCCATTCACGGCTGAACCAGACGGTGACCGACTGGTCTTCACCCATCCTGATCGGATAAGCGTGAAGCTGTGACGCTGCTCCAGCATAAAGGGGTGCATTTTCAGCCTCACTGAGGGCTTCGGACTCGACCTGGTAGATATAGCTGTGAAAACCATTGCCATCGGGTGCGTTGGCGCGGACACGCATGGTGACGTTTCCCTGACTTTCAGGATATTGCACACTGATGAACGCCAGATTTTCCACCCCGCCGACGACGTGGGTAATGATGTTGTTGGTCACCCGTGCTGCGGGAGAGAATTCCACCCAGCCTGAGCCGACACCGGCCAGACCGCCGGCACCGTCCTGCGGAATACTGACGGAAAGAGAATAGCCGGCGGTAACTTCGATCGGCCAGGTTATTGTATAGGTGGTAGTGCCGTGATCCTTGTCGGTCACGATCAGAGTGACAATATAGGTACCGGCGGTTGCATACTGGTGCGAGACCGTGGTTGCGACGGGCACGTTGGGCGTCGAGGTCCCATCGCCCCAGATCCACTCACCCCGCAGGCCGGGCTGGTCAGCAAGAACGTCAGTGGCCGTAAAGGTGGCATTCACCGAGTCACCGGCTGTAAGGGAAGGGGGGCTGACGCTGCCGCCGGTTATTTCGGGGTTGATATTTATGACAGTGATTTCCCGGCTGATGTCGGCATACCCGATCGCTGACGCTGTTATTCTGGGGGTAAAAGTACCGTCGAGGCCGTAAACCGTGAAGTCGACACTTTCCTGGCCATTCGGAATAGTGACGCTGAGGGGAATCGATATGGCACCTGGTGCGGCGGTGACGGTCAGCGTAACTGGCAGCGCCGGACCTTTGGAACCGGAACCACTGCGTACAACCGACCAGACAGTGCTGCCATCCTCATCTATCTGGGAGTCGCCTCCAATGATATTGAGAGTAGGAGTAACCCCGATAACCTCGATTGCGTGGTAAACATCGCCCGGAGCCGGAGGGGGCCCCGAAGTCAAGTAGTCAGTAACGCGGGCGGTTACAGGGACAGAAATGGGAGTCGTCGGAGTGACCCCGGTAACAATAAAGCTAACCGTCGATGCGTTGGCCGGAATGGTAACGCTGGCAGGTCCGGTAATCTGGGGCGGATAGTGAATAGCCACTTCAAGCGTGCCAGGGAGGTCGCCGCCTCGTGAAACGGTCATGGGAGCCGTCCCCCCATCTGCCAGGTCCGCAGGACCGAAAATACTCATGGTGCTGACGGAAATATCGGACGATACAACAAGCGAATCCGCATGGCCCTTGGGGGGCAGACCTCCCAGAGGATATGTCTGAAAGTATGACCAGGAAGAACCATCGGCAACCGATTTTATTGAACCACCGGTCGGTATATTAAGAGAGCTGCCCCCGACATAGGAGAGGCGCTCGGTAAAGTCGCCGGGCTGTACATCGTAGCGGAAATACATTGAGTGGTCGCTGTCGGCAAGCCCGATGAACTCCGCAGCCTTGTTGCCGGGCTTGAGTTCCAGCATCAGGACGGGATAAACACCGGATGGATTTGGAGTAACCACCACCGCTTCGTCGAAATAGACACCGATGATGATGGATTCGCCCACAGACTTATGAGACGGACTGTCCAACGCTCCGACGTAGAGAACCTGCGGGTCGGCAGATGCCATGGCGACACAACCCAGCAGGCCTGCCGCCAGCATTGTACGCAACCCACGCCACATCGATTTCTCAGTAACTGTTTTCTTGCTCATTGACTTCTTCTCCATCGCTAACGCGTGGCCTGTATAACATTTGCCTCTTACTCCCGTCAAACTGCAACTGATCATGGTTCACTCTCCTGCTGCCTGGCAGCTCCTTCAACTTCAGGATGCTTCAGCTCCGATTCCGTATGCATTCGAATGCGAATCAGGTTCGCAACTCGACCCCGGGCCTGACGCCTCTCGGCCTCGGCTTGTTCGATTTTCTGCTGAAGCTCTTTCCAGCCCGGATCATCCTGAAAACTGGCCTTGAGCTCAGCTTGTCTCGCACTGGCACGTGCCATCAGGTTGCTCCTGGCAACTTCAAACTCCTTGATGGGTCCCTCGCTGGTCCGCATCCCAAGCTGATAAGCGTCAAACTCACGCTTGGCGGCATCGGCAACCCCGGCGGCGGCACGCAAGCGCTCAACCGCAGCCTCCTGCTCGGGGGTCGGCTTGCCCGGTGGCGGGGCGTCAGCATCCTGCATGGCGGCACGCGACTCGCCCAGTTGTTTGTAAACTTCCTGACGTACGCCGGCCGCGATCAGGTGATTGGTGGCCAGCACCTTCGAGAGACGCTGCCATTCCTCATCCTCTTCCATCAGCTTCATCTGGCGTCCGGAGAGCTCTGTCGCCTCGGCATAGAGGTTTTCGATCTCGGTGGCCCAGGCTTCCCGCTCGGGGGTTGCCCGCATCTGCTCCGCCTCGTACTTGACCAGCTCATGACGGGCAGCACGCAGTGCCTCATCGGCCGCCACGGCGGCCGGACCGACTTGCAGCATGGCTTCCTCATGAGCCTCATAGTCGAACTCGCCCGCTTCCTTCAACCCGGCCACCCGCCGCTCATAAGCCGCCAGATCAAATGCCTCAGCGGCACCTGCGGGGTCGGTCTCAGGATCGATTGCGACCCCGGGCGGCTCATCCGACGGCGCAGCCTTGCGGAGGGTGTGCAGGGCATAGAAGACCCCTGCCACCACCGCAAGCACCACGACCGTCAGGATCGGCGTTTTGTTGGATTTTCCACTCATTGTCAATTGATCCGTACCACGCGGAAGAAGGCCGTCAGAATCTCGTCCGGGATGGCAACGATCATCGGATCGCTGTCTGCCTCGACAGTCAGCACCGGGGTCCAGACGCGCGGATTCTCCCATAGGTCGAGGCAGCGCTCAACCACGTAAGTACCGCCAACCACAGCCTGCCAGCCGATTTCCGGCGGATCGTAGGAGATGTGTACGATCGGGAAGGGATCCATCGGGGCGAGATCGAGCACCTCGAAGAGGTCACTCACGATATTGCTGGCCGGATTGATCATCAGGCTGGCAACTTCGCCATCGACCCAGCCGCTATCGGTAGCGACCGTCTGATGTGTAAAGACATAGACAATGCCATCGGCTGTCTGCATTTCGGCAGCCGTCAACACTGTGCCACGTGTCAGAGTCAGGCTGACTTCGGCTCCGGGCGGCAGGACGGTATCAAAGGTCGCGATGATTTCCACTGTCTGTCCTGCGACAACCTGAACCGGATCTGCCACGAGACTGACCAGGGTCGGTGCCGACAGCACCTCGAAGCGGTCCGTCACGGTGGTGGTATGTGGCTCGACAAAGCCGCAGTACACCGTGCCATCGACCCAGCCGGCATCTGTCGAAACAGTACGGCGGGTATAGACGAAGGTGATGCCATCGGCCGTCTGCATACGGCGCGGGTTGAGGTTTGAACCGCCTTCGAGAGTCAGCCAGACCTCGGCATCGGACGGAAGCGCCTGATCGAAAGTAGCCGTCAGCACAACGTCCCCACCGGCCGGCACCTGCAACTGGTCAGCCACGAGGCTGATCAGAACCGGTATGTCCGCCGGATCGACCGGATCGCCCGGTGCGGACGGATCGTTGCCGTTGAAGAGGTCCTGCAGATCGGTGGCTCCGTTATCGTTGGTATCGGGGTTGTTGGGGTCGGTATCGGCCAGATACTCTCCCTGAGCCGGGAGGCCATCGCCATCGTGGTCGCTGTTCCAGTCATCCGGATCGGTCGAGTCGAGTCCGTGGGTGTCTTCCCAGAAGTCATCCATACCATCGCCATCAAAGTCGAGCATCACCCCAAACTTCTGAATGCGAGAGTTGCCCTCATCGGCGACATAGATCAGGTTGGTATCGTCGATCGGGAAAGAGCCGCGCGGCAGGTACATCGCACCGTCGGACCATTCGGCCGTGTTTTCAATCTCCTGCGAGCGGACGTTGAGCAGATGCTGGCCATCCGGCAGGAAGAGCTGGACACGGTTGTTCAGTTCATCAGTCACGGCCAGACGGTGGACAAAGTCTCCGTCGGGCTTGGTGTGGCGCCAGACACGAATATCGACCGGGCGCTCGAACTCGCCATCCCCCTCGCCTACCGAACCGAATATGCCCTGGGGGGCACCGGTCATGCTGAAGCGCAGGATACGGTGGTTTTCGGTATCGGCAACATAGACTCCGAGGGCGAAATCAGCCACTATGCCCTGTGGTTTGTCCATGGCATAGGTACCACTGCCTTCAAACTGGCGGATAAAGGCACCGTCGGGCAGGAAGGCCTGCACACGCTTGTTTTCGGTATCGGCAACATAGATATGGCCCGTGACATCGACAATCGAGATACCGCGCGGTCGGTAGAACTCGCCAGCGCCCTCCCCTCTCGCTGTTCCACCCTTGGTATAGAGGTGTGTGATGTCGCCGGTATCCGGGTCGTAAGTGAAGACCTGGAAACGGTTGTTCTGCGTGTCGGCCACGGCAAAGCGATTCTGGTCCGGGCGCGGGTCAGCCGCCATGCCTTCGGGCTTTCCAAATTCGCCAGCGCCAGTTCCGGTCTTGCCGTAGTAGCCCTTGATTGTCAGGTCGGCACGGTTGAGGATCGCGATCCGGCTGTTGTTCTGATCAAGTGCGAATACGAAGTTCTCGCCGACCACTACCTGCCAGGGAGCAGAGGCATGTCCGGCCGGGCCATTCGGAATAGTGCGCTTCCTGATGTACCAGGCATGGGAATCGAGCGCACCGGAGGGACCGGCGGGCGTTGTGGGGTCGAGATCGGGCCGGTTGTCGATGATCCAGCCATCCGGAATGCCGTCGCCGTTCGAGTCGCGGCCATAGCGCAGGATGTTGCCCACCGTCCAGCTTCCGAAGTCGTGTTCCTCGCCTGCCTCGTAGCTGACCGCGTAGAGGTGCGAGTCGCCATAAACCATGGCACTCTCGAACGAAGCCGCATCCCAGGCCCGGACGTACACCTGTTTGTTTGCTTCCGTCGCAGGGATACGGTGACGGAAGACCTGGTCGAACTGGCCGATATCGGGGGTGATTTCATGCCCGACACCGAAGCGCCCATAAGGCTGGCCCGAAGCATAGACGGCCAGCAGCACGTCGTCGCCGCCGGGAGAGCCATCGAGTCCGGGGGGATCGATCACGCCATCGGGGCCGGCCCAGACAACCTGGAAGATGTCCGAGTTTTCGCTGCCGTCACCCTGCAACGGGTTGCCGCGCCAGTCGGTGACAACACCGGTGGTATAGGCACGCAGGGTCGGGGGGGCAACATCGATGGAGACCCGCACGGGCCTGGCATCGCTGCCGGCGAAGTTGCCGACAAACATGATGACAGCTTCGGGGTAATCTACCACCGTATTGGCCAGCATGTGCATGTCGAGCTGCAGCTCGGTGGTGCTGCCGGCTGCCAATGAGCCATTATCATCCGACAGGCTCAGCCAGGGCACCTCAACATCTGCGCCCGCGACCAGCTCCTGCCAGAGGATTCCGCTCAGGACATCGCACCACAGGCCGGAACGTGTCCACTCGTCCCCGGCAGCATTGCCGGTCCAGAGATAGATCGAGCCGTCGGCTCCATTGGCACGCCTCACAATTTTATTCGCACCATCAACCCCGGCAAAGGGCAGCATGGTGAGGCTCGGGAAGCCCCAGGCAATGTCGTAGGTCTGCTCGGTTGTCAGCAGTTTTTCACCGGCGAAAAATTCGCCGAAGGGTGTCGCCAGATCGCTGAGGATATCGGCCTGGCCTGCCGGGTCATCTGTCCGGTCGAGCTCAATCAGCTCCAGCAGATGTGCCAGCATGTCGTTGTCTGGCAGGCTGAGGGGGTTGCCGCCTGTCAGGATTGCCAGGCCGCCGTGGAAGGTATAGCCGTCAATCGCTGTCGCCTCTTCGTCCGAGAAGACGCGTCCCTTGCCATCAGGCCCTGTGATATCACAGATGATGGCGTCAAACTGCGAAAGCAGTCCCGGCTTGAGGGTGTAGTTGACGCGCTGTTCGATATAGTACTCGCCGGACCAGGCATTCTCGACAGCTACACGCTCAAAGTTGTTGCTGTAGTATGCAACCTCAAAGCCCATGGCTGCCAGCGGTGCCTCCAACTCCTGCAGGCTGGTGCCGTCGGAAATCAGTGCAATGCGTCGCAGCGGCGCCGCATAGGCGGTCCAGACAAAATCACCGGCATCGTCACTCACATCATTGGTGAGCGTCAGTGTGTGGCTGGCGGTATCTCCCTGTACCAGTTCAATCTCGATCTGGTCAGTACTGAAGCTGACAGCGGGAGCATCGACGGCCATAGTGCCGAGATCGACCGGACTGCCGGCAACGGTAAAGCTGACTTCCGGCAGACGTTCGTGGGTGGCGGGCCAGGCCAGCAGACGATAATCGCCATCGGCCAGACCGCGCAGTTCGAACCAGCCCGCAGCGTCGGTCACGGTCCGGGCACCGGAAGCACCCCAGGTCTCAACCGGGGCACCGGCGACAGGAGCACCCGTGCCCGAGCTGACGAGGGTGCCGGACACGGAGTTGCCGACCAGTACCGGCACTGTCACAACCAGCGTACCGGCAGGCTTGCCCTGGACGGTAATATCAAGGTCAAAGGTCAGATCGCCAGCGGCAGCCGGATCGAGTGTCACAACCAGCGGAATCTCCGCTTCAAGGCTCTCACCACCATAGATAGCCAACCAGGTGACAGTATCCTCTACAATTGTGCTGCCGCCACCGCCCGAGAGGACGGCTGCCACGTTCTGGGCATTGGCCAGACCACGGTTACGCAGTGTTACCCAGAGATTGACCTGATCACCGGGTGAAGCAGCCAGATCGTCCTGATGAACTGTCAGATTTTCGACCCGCACGCTGTCGAGCACCATCCAGAAAGCGTTGGTCACCGTGACATCGACCGGCAGGCTGCGTACGGCACCGCTATCCGAATCGCGCAGCAGGATTGTAGCTTCGTAAGGCTGATTGCCGAGGCGGGCGGTCAACTGAGGCGGGTTGTTGATCTCCACCTCCAGATCAATACTCTCGCCGCTGGCGAGGGTGAAGCTCTCCGGCTGTACCTGCAGCCAGTCGTAGCCGAGGGCTTCGATCGCAAGACTCAGGTCGAGATGACCGCCGGTCTTGACCCAGCCCTCCAGGCGGCTGTCCTTGCGCGCACCCAGCAGGATGGCATCGCGGATAACCTCGTAGGAGGCGGTCGGCGCCATGGACCAGAGCAGCGCTGCGGCTCCTGCCACGTGTGGCGCGGCCATCGAAGTTCCGTTCGAATATTCGTACTTGGCGTTGGCCGGCCAGACGAGGGTCATCTTCATGTAGCAATCACCCTCGGGTATCGTGCTGAAGATGCCGACTCCCGGAGCGGCAATCTGCACGCTTTCTTCGCCGTAGTTGGAGAAGCTGGCCATTTCACCGTCGTGGTCAGTCGCAGCTACAGTAATCACGTTGTTGTAAAGCATGCTGTAGTTGGCCGGATAATAACGGATGCGGTCATTATCGCGAGCCGCGTTGCCGGCGGCCGCCACGATCAGGTGGTTGTTCTCGAGGGCATACTGAATGGCACTGGCCATCACACCGGCCGTATCGGGGCCACCCCAACTGTGGTTGCTGACATGGGCGCCGTTTTCGACCGCATATTCGATGGCCTTGGCGATACGTGCCGAGGTGGTAAAGCCACCGAAGTCGCTGGTGAGGCGGATCGGCATGATGGAAACGTTCCAGTTGACGCCGGCCACACCGATTCCATTATCGCCCACGGCACCGACCGTACCGGCGACATGCGTACCGTGGCCGTGACCATCGTTGACGTCGGCGGTGTTGTCGTAGAAGTTCCAGCCGTGGATATCACCTTCCACACCTTCACTGAATCCGGGGTTGGGGTTGGTCCAGATGTTGGCAGCCAGGTCTTCATGATCGATCATGATGCCGGTATCACAGACTGCCACCACAATGCGGTTGTTGCCGGTGGTCTGGTTCCAGAGGGCACCCGCACGGACGTCCATGCCGACCGTTCCGCCGCTCTGGCGCTCGTTGTTGAGGCCATACAGCAGGT
>CAZMGQ010000007.1:8866-17296 GCA_964565855.1 uncultured Lentisphaerales bacterium
TGGGAAGGTTGTAGGAAAGTGATTCGGCCCGGGCATCGGGTGCCACGAGTGTCACTCGCTCGTCAGCCCTCATTCCGATCGCAAGCGCCTGGGCGGCATCGAGCGTTGTCAGCCCGTCCAGACGGCGGGCCAGGGCGGCCGGGAAGGCGTTGAAGAAGAAAATCGGTTCGAGGTTGTTGGCAGCCAGAATCTGGGCTTGCTCTTCCTTGCCGACACCGGCGGCAAAGCGGACGACCACTTCGTTAGTCTGGTGCTCGTCCACACTGAGCAGACCCCACTCGACCTCGGGCAACTCGTCCTGATCTCCGGCTTCGCCGTCCTCTTCGCCGGCACCGAAAGCACCCATCGCACGTACCGGCTCATGCACTTCCTCGAAGGTGCGTGCATAGGTCCGTTCGACCGTCATTTCGACCGTTCCGGGACCGTTGTTGACCACCGTCACCGTGTCACTCAGGGATTCGCCCTCAGCGATGACATACGAGAGCGATGTCGGGATATCGACTTCCAGCACAGGAATTACGATCAGCGGCAGTTCAAAGTCATCTTCCAGAGCTGCTACCGGCACGGCAGCCGGCAGAGTATAGTCGGCCGGCAGGGCATAGACAGTCACCTCACCGGCAACACCGCGCGGAACATCCTGAAAAACGTAGCTGCCGTCGGCTGCTACCTGAGCATGCAGCACAACCGTACCCATGGTGAGCTGCATGATCGTCTGGCTGAAGTTGGCCGCTGTGTTGGCTCCGTCGGCAAACTCCACGGTGCCCGAAACCACAATCTCGGGATCCACCAGAATACTGATATCGAGCGGCCATTCACGCACCACACTGCCGGCGTCCGTGACAACTACGGTCAGGCGCTGCAGCGAACCCTTGGAAGCTGCCGGATCGACATCGACCACAAAGGCCGGCGTCAGCTCAACCGGATAGAGCGGGTTGGTATGGGCTGTCACGGTTTTGACATCCCCTGCATTGGCACTGTCGATCGTCGCCACATCGGCCACACCCATGTCAGCCAGCACCAACTGGGCCGTCACGTTGCCGGCAGTCGCCTCGCCATTATTAAGGACATAGGCGCGGATCACAATTCTTTCACCGGCATCGACAATTCCGTCGCCGTTGCCATAGAGGCTGTCATCTATTTCGACCTGCCCGAGCACAATCACAGGGGCTTTGTCGAAGGGATCCACATCGCCGTCCTGGTGCAGCTTCAGGTCAACCGTTTCATTGCCGGAGATAATCAGTTTGCGGCCAGCCGGCGGCACCATGCGGTGATCCGCGTCCGCCGCCCGCACGTAGATCCAGAAGATACCGGTACCCAGACCGGCGATGCTGTACTCCCCCTGATCGTCGGTCACGGCACTGCCGACCACCGTGCCGGAAGTATTTTCGACCGTCACCACGGCATTTTCGAGCGGCAGGTCAAAGTCCTCGGGGTTCGATGGGACACTGTTGTCGATGCGGATATCATAGGTCACTGTGCCGGCTACCGAGCCGGGGGTATTTACCAGCTCAAAGTTCAGCAGCGTAACCGTGCCGTTGAGATCGACCACGCTAAGCTCGAAAGGTGCTGCGTCGCCGGGGCCCAGCGCAGGATCCAGCGTAACGTTGCAGACCAGGGATGCAGCAGATTCTGCCGTACCACCGGGGGGAATCAGGGTCCAGCCGGTCGAGTCGGCATTGACTGTCGCCAGTGCCGGATCGACGCTGCTGAGTGTCCCCAGCAGACCCGTGGCCGGGCTGTTGCGCGAGAGGTTGCGCAGCGTAATGTAAATATCGGTCGGAATACCGGCCGTAATGGTACCGGTCGAGTTGTCCGGACGTACACTTTCAATCGCCAGCAGGGCATTCTCCTGAACTGTCAGACGCACGGGGACCACCAGGTCGATACCGGACGCATCGTTGGAGTCCACAACAATCTCGGCATCATAGGTGCCCGGAATAAGCTGGCGGGTGTCAATGATCATCTCGATTGTTTCGGTAGCACCAACCGCAACTGTCGCCATCAGCGGGTCGAGCGAGAGCCACCCCGGCATCTGTTCTTCGCCGTAAACTATTCGCAGGCGGAAACCGAGTGGCAGTGTCCCGACATTGCCAATCGTAAAGTTGTTGGTTTCCACAACCCCCTGAGGTATCGTCAGGTCAAACTCATCGGGAATAATTTCCGCCAGGGCATCGGCGATCTTGATGATGACGCCACTCGCCGGAGCCACCACCGGACGGTCAGCCGACACAAAGACATCCGTCAGACTGGCACGTACTTTATAAGTGCGGCCGACAGTCAGACCCTCAATCTCAAAAGTACCGTCGGCAGCCGTCTCCACCGACCAGCGCTGGGCACCGTAAATGGCTTCGACAACGGCTCCTTCGATGCCGACATCCTGCGCATCGACAACTTTGCCGGAAATGCTGTCACGTTCTTCCAGCACCAGCCGCCAGCGGGCTTCATAACGCTTGCCGTCGCCGTCGAGCATACTCAGCAGGAGCGTGATCACTGTGCCTTGCTCGAGATCCGGTGCAATCTGCAGCAACAGGGGCGCAGCCGGCAGTGCGCTGATAATCGTGCCTGCCGGGATATCGCCGAACTCGATCATCGCCGGCGAACCGTTGATCAGCTTCGCCTGTTCGGAGGGGCGTCCCTCACAGAGCACATCAAGCACACCGGTTACATCGTAAAGTGTTTGCTCAAAGTTGATTACATCAAGACTCAGCTCGACCGTCTCACCCGGCTCAACGTAGCCGTCGCCATCGCCGCCGACACTGTCATCGGCCGTCACGCTGGTCAGCATGATGTCGCCGCTCGGAATTTCACTGAAGGAAACATCGTCGATCAGCCAGCCGGCCGGATTGCCCAGCCTGGGCTCATGTTCGTCCGACATGAAGCGGAAACGCACCTGCAGCGGACGATTGCTGAAGCGCTCCGGCAGACGCACCGAAAGCCGCTCCCAGAGACCGGTGCTGGTACCGGTGATCAGGTCGGCGCCACCGAACTCATCTATATGCCGGGTCACGTTTTCCCAGACACCATCGATATTAACCTCGACAAAGCCCGCATCGGTGAACTGGGTCGCACGGATCATGTCGCGCCAATGAGAAAACTGGATGATCGGCCAGCTCCCGACGTGGATCGAGGGCGAAACCAGCACGGCATTGACAGAGTTGGGGTGCGGCCCGGAGATGATGGTGCCCCAACTGCGCGAGACATCCTCCGGACCGAAGCCCGGGATGCCGTATTCCCAGCAGTCGTCCCCATAAAGACTCTCAGCCGTCCAGCCGGACGTGCCGTTTTCAAAGTCGCTGAAGTAAACCTCGACCCGGCCACGGGTAATTGCAGAGAGGTATTCCGACTCGATCAGACTCAGGCTGTCGGCTGGCAGGGTCGCCACGTTGCCGGCATAGTCTTCGGCTGCCACGAGCACAAAGTATTTGGTCCAGGACCCCAGACCTGTCACCAGAATCGACTGTTCGAGCAGGTATGCTCCGCTCTCGAAATGATGCTGTGCCGGAGGCAGGGTCTCATCGACCTCCACTGCTCCCAGCGCCGGCTCGTCCGTCTCCCAACGGACGATAAAACGGTCGTCACGCACTTCCTCAATCCGCAGATTGCTGATAACCGGCGCCACATCGTCGATCGGTGCCTCGGCACTGACAAGCGCACCCAGACCGGTCTGGTACTCGGCGGTCAGAAGATCGTCATGCACTGCCGTTGTGCCGGAAATCAGGTCCAGCGTACCCACAAACTCAATCGTGCCGGGATTACGCACGGCATTGATGACGCCGCTGGCACGGACCGCACCACCTGGCATTGTGATGCGCCAGGGAACATCGACATCGTTGACCGATGCATCCACCGAGGCGTCACTGACTGTTACCGTCACCGTTGCGTCGGAACGGTAGGCCCTGCGGTCAAACTGTATTTCACCGGAATAAACCGCAATCGCGGCTCCGAGGTTCAATTCGCTGCCGGTTGAAACGCGGCCTGCCAGATCTTCATTGGGACTGGCGGTGCTCAGGATCAGGTCACGCAATTCCGTATAAGAGGCACCGGGGTTGATACTCAGCAGCAATGCCGCGGCACCGGCTACATGCGGCGCAGCCATCGAGGTGCCGTTCATCTGTACATAATCGCTATCTCCCCCATGTCCGCAACTAAGAATGTTGCGCCCGGGCGCGCCGATGTGAACGGTTTCCACCCCGAAACAGGAAAATGACGAAAGCATCCCATTGGGATCTATTGAGGCTACCGAAATAATGTTGTCCACATCATAGTTGGCCGGATAATGCGGCAGAGCATCGTTGTCAGTACCATCGTTACCCGCAGCCGCCACAAAGAGCAGGTTGGCTCCTGCCGCAGCCTCAATCATGGCCCTCAGTGCCAGGCTGTACTCGCCTCCTCCCCAGGAGTTGTTCAGTACATGGGCGCCATTCCGGATGGCATAGTCGATCGCGGCTATCGCATCGGCTGTCCAGCCTTCACCGTTTTCATCCAGAAACTTGAGAGCCATCAGCTTGATCTGCCAGTTTACTCCGGCCACACCGATGCCGTTGTTGCCGGCAGCGCCGATCGTACCTGCCACATGGGTCCCGTGCCCGTTGTCGTCCAGCGGGTCGGCATTGGTGGGAATACCGATCCCATCCAGCCAGGACGCCCCGTGAATATCCTCAATCTCGTTGATCTCAATGGTCGGTGCCGGGTTGACCCACATGTTGGTCACCAGGTCCTCATGCGTATAGAGTATGCCCGAGTCGATCACCGCCACGACAATATCTTCATCACCTGTCGTAACATCCCAGGCGGTCTCCGCCCCGATACGCTGCATGCCCCACAGCGAAGGATAACGTGCGTCGTTCGGCACAGCACTGGCCCTGTAGCGATAGTTCGGCTCGACAGCCAGCACGGCCGGGTCGGCCAGATATGTCTGAGCCGCCGCAGCCAGCGAAACCGCGACCGGCAACTCCACCACCTGCCAGGAAATCCGCTCAAACTCGCGCTTCACCTCGGCACCCAGCGCCACGTTGGCCGCCAGTGTTCTTACCCCTGCAGCCGATATCGCCGCCCTCGCAGGGTCAAACTTCACCAGCAACTGGCGTGGTGCAACATTCTGCCCATCCAGCTCCGACCAATTCACATTACCACCGCGGCCCCCGTTTCCAAGAACCAGCAACGGCAGCAGCAAAACGCTAAACCCCGATATAATCAGACGTTTGAACCAGGCAACTCTAAAATTCATGATCATATTCCCGCTCAAAGTGATGGGACAACAGAAACTGCCAACCACACCATTCTCAACGAATCAGCTAGGCCGACAGTGGGCAATAAAGCGCCAGCCCCGGGTCGCCAAACCCGATGTTCTGACGCATTACACCCGCCGTATTTCGCACAGTATGCCACCCCACCCGTCGAAAGTCAATCGTGAAGCTGAAAATCTTCCGACGTTTTGAAAGCCCTCTGACCGCTTGCAGAACCGCCCCGAAAAAGGCGGAGATACGCCATTTCAACGGTTATTCATTGCCACTACCTGTTGCCCTTTGCCCGGTTGTGGATTTTGCAGAGCATCTGGCAGTTGGCAGCATCGCTGGTTCCCCCTTTGCTCCAGGCGGTTACATGGTCAGCATCCATATCTTTCAGGTCCCAGATCCTGCCCTTGTTGGACTCGTGTCCCAGTTCACACAGCGGACAGTTTGATTCGCCCTTTTCTTTGGCCACTCTGGTCTGCCTTTCATAAACAGACTTTTTTACCCCCTCGTCGAACAGCCTCACGTTCAACAGCCGCACCTCTTTGCACCCTCCCAGAATATACTCGAAGATTCCCCGCCTGTTGGTTAGATAAGGGTCTTCATAGAGCTGGTTCAATTTCCGGGAAACCTCTTTGGGGTCGTAAGGAGTATTGCGCCATGTTTCATAAAAACGCCCCCACTCCCGTCCCCTCATCTCGGTTTTTACGTCCTCGAAAACTCCCGAAGCCCAGTCGATCACGCTGTTGAAGTATGTTCTGAGTTCATCAATGTTGTCGCGATACCGGTGCTTGCTCATATAGGGCTTTACATCCCCCTTGCTGACCCACTCCAGAGCTTGAGCCAGAAAGTCCTGTCGGTTGACGCTCCCGGAAATGTACGCCGACCATTTGAGAACATTGCTGTTGCTGCTGTTGCTGAATTCAGCCTTGGCAAGTGTAACAAAGGGGCCGGAATAAACAGCATTCAGCATCTCCTGTTCATTCAGCGGTACGCCGGCGATATTGATCGTTGTGAACCACTCCTTCAGCGTCGGCTCCTCGCCTTCGCACTCGTAAATCAGCAGTTTTGTGTCCATGATTTTCTGCTGTAGCACAGCCGCCAGCCCACTGTAATACTGCTCCATGCCATCGATCCTGATGGCAAACTTGTTGGTCGCAAAACGGCCGATGCTGGTAATCCGCTGCTGACCATCCAGAACTTCAAACCTGCCATCTTTCAGCTTGTTGAAATAAAGCAACCCCAGCGGATAACCCTTGAGGAGCGAGTCGATCACCGCAACATCCTTCTTGCCGTCGGCATAGATATAGTTGCGCTGATACTCGGGCTGGATTGTCAGCTTCCCGGCCAACCCGAAGAGACCTTTGCCCTCCAGTTCGTTATAAACAAACCCTTCGCAAATGTCGCGTACTGTAATATCGGTTCTCAGTGTGGTTTTCATGAACTGTTTCCTCCAGATAAACTGCGTCGGGGAGGGGCGAATGCCACCTCGCCCGCGTACAAGGTGTTGAAGGACGAGGTGACACTCGTCCCTCCCGATAACCCTTGCTGGGGATGGTGGTATTACTACCATCTGAGATCATGAATAACTCCACTATATGGCCACTCCTCAGCATTTTGCGCTAACCCCGCTCTTACGGGATTGTTGCGTACATAAAGCCATTTTTCGTGATAACTTTCCCCACGGCGCAATTGAGTATCCCAGCAATCACGTTGAAAAATTGATTCTCGATCCAGAAGCTCAACTTCCACGGCCTCTTTATGCGATGTGGAAAAGGACGAGGTGACACTCGTCCCTCCCGATAGGTCCGATCTCTTCATTACTATTTCACGACTTACCAATGATTTCCAATACTTGACCCACATGGCTGCGTTTTCAACTTCAATCAGGGTTGGCGCACAAAAAAGGTGGATGTGGTCGGGCATAATAACATAGCCCCCTACACGATATGAGCGAGTGTTGTTCCAGGCTCGTACCACGATCTCATGCATTTCGGCTGTTGCAAAACTGTTGACGTTTCTTCTGGAGGCACAGACGGTGACAAAAAGTATCACGGACTGGTTGTCTCTTGAAATATTCGGCAAGTGAGCTGGTTTCTTGCGGTTTTTCATAGAATTTTCTCCCGATAATCCCGATGCACCACGCTTGGGAGGGGCGAGTGTCACCTCGCTCTCGTGCAAGGTGTTGAAGGACGAGGTGACACTCGTCTGGCGTTTGCGTTGTGTTCACAGAAGAGTTCTCCAGGCTAGATGATTGTTCGATGTTTTATCAACACTCTTGCATAGACCTGAATATAATACCTGCCGTCAACAATGTAATATGTCTGTCCTTTTGGAGGTTCCTCTAATTCCAGTGTTGCGCCGTCATTAAGTTTTGTAACCGTTGTTTCTCTTCCGTTTTGAGAAACCTGCTTTTGTTCAGGATAGATTTTTGATGCACAGTTAAACCATGTCTTTGTTATCCCCAGTATTTCAAACTGTTCCGGACAATATTTGTCCAAAAAGCTGATAGGAACTCCCATTATCCCTTCATAGTCACTGGGGATGGCATCGGTAAATGGAACTTCGATGGCATCATAGTTGTCGTATCGCTGATACTCCTGTCCTTTCAATTTACGGTTGAACTTGATGTTGTCGGCCATCGTCATCAGCGGCAGAGGTTCATGTCGTCGCCCATGCTCGAGACTGGTGAACCAAACAGAGTTTCCTAACCTTGTAAAATTGCCCACATATCCAAGTCTGGCTGCTTTTTGTCTATCACTTTCTGCAACATGAGCCCCTTCGGGAACTGCAAAAACCATATCTTTGCCGTGGCCTGTTGCTCCCAGCCACATTCTGTCTTCTTTGATCAGCGGGAAAACCTCTTTGTAGGTAATCGCGTTCATGTTGCCGATGATCACAAACTGCTTTTCCGCCTCCACAATCCAGGCCAGAAACTCACGGAAGAGCGAAAACGGCGGGTTTGTGATCACCATGTCGGCTTCATCGCGCAGCTTCGTGATTTCCTCGCTCCGGAAGTCCCCGTCTCCCTCCAGATATTCCCACTCCAGGTCATCGATATCTATCCTGCCATCTCCCGAGGTATCGCGGGTCAGGGTAAATATCTTTCCCTTGATCCTCGTTTTGTATTCGTCGAACTTGGGATCTTGTACCTCGAACAGAGTCGGCTGATACGGAGTCTGGTAGCGTTTGCTCTCGA
>CAZMGQ010000008.1:0-16659 GCA_964565855.1 uncultured Lentisphaerales bacterium
CCGAATTTCATCACCCGGAAACAGGCATGAAAATCGTCTATCAAATGGCGTAGCGTAGCAAAAAGTGCCAAACCATTTTCCGACGGGATCAGGAAGTCTGAATTTAGAACTCACACCAATCCATATAGAGCCAATCCAGGCCCCCGGGTACGATTTTGTAAAAACGAACCCGAGGGCCTTTTAGTATAAATCGAGCGTCAATCACGCCGCCCCAGCCGCATAAAACCACCGCCAGAGGTAGGGCGCTTTCTCCGCAAAGCGCCGCCCACTCAGTAAAACCATAATCTCGTAAACCAGACACCAGATTACAGACAGCGGCAAGTGTGAAAGTGAATATAATCGAAGTGTTCATAAAAGCGGATTTTTGAACACTTCGTGCCGGACATGTAAACATTTTTGGCATTTCCGCACTTGTCATCTGTTCAGCAGTAAAACTACCTGCTAATCACTCACTAACCCGCCCGTACCGTCCGCCAACCGTTTTACGGGCGCTGCGGACACGCCTGTTCGCCTTTATAACGCCCTGACTCGGCCGACGCATATCGGCAGACTTTCGGCGCAACACCCTTCTCTCGCAGAATAGCACCCGGTTTCAGGTCAGCAGTTCATCATGCTGCAAGGCAACTTTGCGATAGGCTTCGGCATACCTCTCGATCGCCGCAGCATCGTCGTGCTTGAACCAAGGGACACCAAAGGATATCTCCGTGATGCGCTCCGCATTAGGAAGTGACCCGGACCCCTGCCGCACATCGCGTTGTCCGAAGGCAACCGAAGTCGGCTGGCCTTGGTGGAAGATATCCGCTTCGTGGAACACCGGATGGGCATGCAATGGAGAATTCGACCCAGGGGAACAGGCTTCCACACCCTCGGCGCGAACGGCATCGCAGAATACCTCGCACGGAAGCCCCCCAAGCTCCTCTGCCCGGTAGAGGCCGCGCGGGAAATACCAGCACCCCATGGTGCTACCAGAGTCTTTGGGCGGACGGTGTGCACGAATGCCAGGTACACCTTCAAGCAAATCCCAGAAACGGTTCATGGCGCGTTGAATTTCAGCAATCCGCTCTGGAAAGTACTTGAGTTGCACGCGACCCATGGCAGAACAGGTTTGGTTCATGCGATGCTTGTGTCCACCTATGGGAAGCCCCCGAAAGCGCGCCAGAGGCCCTTTCACCGCACTTTCTGACTTGGCAAAACGGCTGGGGCCACCGGTACGCTCATAGTGTCCGTAGGCAATGGCGCGCTCGTAAATTTCGTCACTGTCGGTGAGTAGCATACCTGCTTCGCCTATGGCAAACCCCTTCCCGGCCATCATGCTCAACCCGGCGACATCGCCCAAGGTACCACAAGGACGTCCGCGGTACAGGCTACCGTGCGCATGCGAGACATCCTCAATCACCTTGATGCCGTGTCTGCGGGCAATGGTGGTGATTCGATCCATGTCGCATGGATAGCCGCCGTAGTGGACTACGACAATTGCCTTCGTCCAGGGACCTATCCGGTGTTCGATGTCGCCCGGGTCAATGCAGAGCGTGTCGGGGTCAATGTCTGCAAAATTCACCGTTGCACCCAGCCCCAACACAGCGGTGCAACTGGCCCAGTAGGTGACGGACGGACAGATAACTTCGTCTCCCGCTCCGATGCCACATCCCCAGAAGGCACCGAGGAGCGAGGCGGTGCCGTTGCAATAGCCGAGCGCGTGACGCACACCTACCCAGGCTGCATACTCTGCCTCGAATTTTTTGGTGATGTCCGTGTTTGACATGGCTCCTGCACGCAGGACTTCCAGCACAGCCTGTTCGTCCTCTTCCGTCACAATGGGCCATTTAAAAAGACTGGGATTCTGGTTCGAAACGACGGGAGTCCCGCCGAAGGCCGCGAGGCGGCTGCTGTTTCTGTCATTCATGCTTGCTGTCTCCTTTTCCAAAACAACACGCTTCCTTGAAAGCAACCGGATAGTTGGTTTCGATGCCATTATTATCATACGTTTTGACAATTGTCAATGGTTGATTTCGCCCCCAAAACAGCGAGTTAATGCGGTGTAGCCTCAGACACTGATACCTGTGTTTATCATACGAAGGATGGCACAACCGAGCTGATCGCGTTTGCGTCGCGTCGAGAGATCAATTCCCAACGACTTGACCAAAGTGCGGTGGTTTGATTCCATGAAGTAGGCTACGGCCAGCAAAGTGAAGACGAACGCTACGAAAGAAATCTCCGGATCAAATTCGCCGCGTTTCTGCCCGATGCGGTAGAGTTTACGGAGGTGTGCATAGACGGGTTCCTGGAGACCGGCGAGAGTTGCGGAATGTTTCGCTCCCTCCAGATTTTCCCAAGCCAGCAGGCGCCAGATTTCCGGATAGCGTTCATGGGCATTGAAATAACTTTTAAGTATCTCTTCCGGAAGCTGCGGAAGGTTTTCTGGCCCGAGTTCCAGCAGGTGTTGTTCCACGGCAAGCAAGTCGCAAAAACTTTCCCTCAGCACGGCGGAAAAAAGTCCCGCCTTGTTTTTAAAATAGGCATATATGCGCTGTTTGTTGATGGCTGCCGCTGCGGCGATCTCGTCGATTCTTGCACCGTGGAATCCTTTGGCAGAAAACACCTCGCGCGCTGCGTTCAGAATGGTTTGCCGGGAACGAATGGCGCGTTGCTGCATGATGACCTCCTTGGGTACACTTCCCGGCCATCAAAACCGCCGGGATCGTTTTCTGAAAAACGCTCAATTGCGTTGTAATCGAACTCTATCCAATGTGCACTCAGTATGCAAGAGACTTTCTGCGCCATCTCAATAATCGCCAACTTTTGCCGGTACAGCAGACAAGTTTGGATTTTATTGCGGTTGTTGCCCTAAAGCACTACAATGACCACAAATGTCATCCGGCAGGTCACTCTATCGGCGGTACACCCGTCAGAACATCACCCTGGCCCAAGCGGACCTCTTTGGCTCTGAGGAAAACGAGGTTTTAACGATGAACACCAAACCAGGAACAAACCATGTTTATTGATGCACATCTCCATACCGTAATCCGCCGCGGCATTCCTCATCCAGGTTCGAGTGAAAATTTTGCCACACCGGAAGAATTGATCGCCATGATGGATGCAACCGGTGTTGACAAGGGCATCCTGCTCCCCCTGACCACACCTGAGTGTGGCTACCAGTGTTCGACCAATGAGGATATACTTGAGGTTGTAGGGCGCTATCCCGATCGTTTCCATGCCTTTTGCGATGTCGATCCGCGGGCCGGCAGGAATTCAGCCACGGCCGATCTCTCCTGTCAGCTCAAGTACTACCGCCAACGCGGCTGTCTCGGGATAGGCGAGGTTACCGCCAATCTGCCGATCGGGGATCCGCTGGTCTGGAATCTCTTCCACTACGCCGAACTTTGCAACATGCCGCTGATCTTCCATTTGGCACCCTATCGCTACAACTGTTACGGTTTGATCGACGATTTGGGGCTGCCCGGGCTGGAGGCGGCGCTACAAGCTTTTCCCAAACTGGCCTTCATCGGTCATTCCCCGCCCTTCTGGGCCGAGATCAGCAGCGATGTCACCCTCGAAAACCGCAACGCCTATCCCGGGGGTCCGGTGCGCCCCGGAGGTACGATCCCCCGCCTGATGGCCACTTATCCCAACCTCTGGTGCGGCTGGGATGCCGCCAGCGGCTACAATGCCCTGACACGTGATCCGGAATTCGGCTGGAACTTCATGGAGCAATTCAACGAAAGAATTCTCTTCGGCACCGATATCTGCGCTCCAAGCAACAAACATCTCCACGCCGCCTGGCTAAGGCAATCTGTTGCCGACGGCAAGATTTCACGGGAGACTTTCGAGAATATTTCCTGGCGCAATGCCAACCGCCTCTTCAAACTCGGTCTGTAGCATAGAGCACCGCTCCCCCCTGATGCCGTAATCAGACAGATAGAAAAATGCAGCCTGCGAGTTCGATCTGGGCCGTGCGATCCGGAGGCAGCAATTCTAATTATGTAACCAAATGCATTATCGAAATCGCTATCGTTATCGCTATCGTTATCGTCATCGGTATCGAATTCCCCTGCTTTCAAGCTGTTTTCGATCCCGATAGCGATTTCGATCCCGATAGCGATGCCAAAATTAGAATTGCTGATCCTGAGGTGGACAAACACTGCAAAATGTGGGATAATAATATCATCTTTTGAGGTACGGCAGACCGGCCGTGCAGAAGAGAACGAGGGGCTTTGCAAAAGCCCCACAAATGGCTGTATTGCCTGGAGGTCAGGAAAATGATTCAAGTCACTGTTCTGGATTCCTTGTGTAAATTGTGTCGTCGTGCAGCACCGCCGCATGACTACTTCATTCTGGAATCATACAGCAGCGGTGCCTTTAGCCCTTTCGACGTGGAGCGGCGTTTTGCGACCTGTCCCGCAGTGCAACTCCAAGCCGCCCGCGGCGAATCACTCTCCTTTCAGGTTCTGCTGCGCACGACGGCAGAGCGTACTGAGAGCGTGCGAATCACGGTCGGCACACTGGAGTCGGACGAAGGGGGCATAGCCGCCGCAAACCTTGACTGGCATCCCGTGGGAATGGTCAAGTGTATGCCCTTCAACCGCTATCCCGCCATCACCGAACGCGGGTTGAAAGACTACGCTGCAGACCCCCTGCTGCCAGCCTGCGAGCCGACACTGCATCCGGGAGAGTTGTTGCCGATCTGGGTGACCGTGCGGACACCGCGCGACACGGCTGGTGGACTATACACGGGATCGCTCCGGATCGAATCGGGTGCTGGGCAGCGTCTGCATGTGGAGATGCGTCTGAGTGTGCGGGAATTCGCCTTGCCAGAAAACTGCCCGCTGGTGGTCTGTCCGACCGGCAACCTTGTGGAGGCTATGAAAAGTCTGGGGCGGGATTCGGAAGACCCGGTTCAGATCGCCGACTACTGCGGTGCCCATGCACGCATGTTGCGGAGATACTATATCCACGGCACGATGTTCCGTAACCACTGGATCCGCGGCCACCGCCGAGAGGACGGAGAGTGGGAGATGGATTTCTCCCGTTTCGATGCCGCCCTGGAGGCGTTACGCGCCGGGGGTGTCACGGCTCTTGCCGTCTTTTTGGGCTACGAGGGCGACGACAAGGCCTTTGCACCCTGTGTTCAGGGCATGGATTGGCCCGAGTTCTACCGCGTCTATGCTGAGCACCTGCGACGGTGGGGAGTCCTCCCCGACCAGGGATGGAGCGAAGACTTCATCTTCATGATCGGTCCCGACGAACCCGGCATCAACCAGGACGCGGTGCGGGACGGGCTCGTCGAGCCGGGTCTGACATCGGACAACCCCGTTCTGCGAGAGGCACTCCAGCATCAGGCGTGGGCGGAACAGGTCGGACTCTCTCCCCACGGAGGCTGCCTGGCCACACTCTTTGATCCCGAGGATGTCCGTTTCAACTGGAATCTCCTCCAAGGCAGCTATCAGCTCATGAAGTTCAACGACTTCCGCGACTTGAAAACGCCCTTCGCGGAGCGCCAGCGGCATCTGGGTACCTCGTTGTGGTGGTACACCTGCTGTTGGCCCCAGAGTCCCAACTTCCTGCTCACCAACTCCCTGTCGGAGGCACGCCTGATCCCGTGGATCGCCTGGATGATCGGCGTCCGGGGAATCACCTTCTACGGCTACGATCTATGGTCGCGGCAGAAACCGGTCTGGTCTTTTCTCTACCCTTCCGCCGAATCCGGAAACTTCGGCGACGAATACAAGATTTACCCTCATCCGGACAAGGATCCTGCCGCCCCCCTGCTCGGTTCGATGCGCATGGAGGCCTACCGCGACGGTCTTGGGGACTACACCTATCTCTGGCTGCTGCGAGAGCGCTGCAATGCAGCCGAGCAAGCGGGCGATACTGCGGCGGCCGCACATGGTCGCGGCATCCTGCGGGAATGTGTGGAGACGATCATGGTCTATGGGGAAAAATACGAATGGGAGCAAGGCCATCTGCTGCAGGAGGGGCGCACCCTCCCGACGGCCGATACTTTCCGCAAGGTTCGTGAAGAACTGGCCACGGCCATTGAGAGCCTGGCCCGCTTCGGTTGAGCCCGGCACACCCCGGTTTGTTTCAACCGCATCACGGTGTCATTTCGCTGGGAAGGCAGCAATTCTAATTAGAGCCTGTCCCAAAAGAGCGCGGCTGTTTTTCTTGATGTTTGACATCAGTTAGAAACAGTTGGGCGATGGAAGCTGTTTTGTTGCTTGTTTTGGTTACTGAAGCTGGGGTTTTCGTCTCCAGCGGGCAAAAAAATGTGGTTTTGACCGTTTTTGGGCACAGTTCACCCTATGCACCGGGTGCTTTTTCTTTTTTCTTGTGGCCGCCGCCTCTTTAAGCCGCTTTTGCTGACTCGCGTTGCAGCTCTTTGCGTCGTTCCGCTGCCATTGATCCCAGTTTCCAGAGATTGTGAGCCAGGACGCAAATCTCAACCCGAAGACGACGGTTTATAAAACCCTTGCTTCTGAGCGGCTTGCCGAGGAAACAATTTTTGAAGATTGCTATTCTTCCTTCCGTGGCACCGCGCCTTTTCTGCAGAAGACGGAACTCCTCGTCTTCGAGTTTTTCCTGAAGTAAAGGCACCGAGCGGGGACAGATTGCATTGATGATCTCAAGCTCTTCAAGATCAATACGATTTTGAGGACTGTCAAAAGCACGATCAGCCGTATAGCTTGAGATATTCCCATATTCTTTTCCTATCCGACCGACGCTTTCTTGAACCAGCTTGTTGTCGCCCGGTGGTTGCTCTTCCATGAAAAGCCAGTCAACAATCAATCCGTCAATCTGTTCGGCCAGATAAAGTGAGTTGCCAAACTCAACTTCCGCCCCCGCTTTGCCCCTGACAATCACATGAACATCAGGTTCGTAGAGGCTCAGTATCTTGTCTTCGTTTTTGACCCTGCGCCCACCGATAATGCGCTCATGAGCCTGCTTGATGGCTTGCGGCAGTTGACTCAGGATATTTTCAATCCTTTCAAGAATTACCCGAGCTTCCATCTGACTCAAACTGGTCTCGCTCCAACGTGCCTCAAGCTCCCGGTGGTAGCTCTCCGCATGATTTTGGACTGTTTTGGCGAGTTTCTTCATCCGCCGGAAAATCACTTTGCGCATCTTGGAAGCATTCTTCTTTTTGCGCACACTGCTCATCTCAATACAGAGCTTGTTCATCTTTCGCAAAAACTCTGCCGGTTCGCTGATCCGGTACTTGAGCCCATGAGAACGAATAATCTCAATCGCCTTGACTAAGGTCCTCACGGCATCACGCAGCAAAACCCAGTCAACCGGAAAATGAATGTTGGCTTTGACGCAGGTAGTATCGGCAAAAACCTTGTCAAAGTGTAGTTTCGTTTGACGCAGCAGCAACTCTTCGGCTCCTTTGTCATCACTTACAGCACGATTCAACTCATGGATCAGCCACGTGATATCTTCGCTCGGAAACATCTTTGAGTAGCGTTCGATCGTACTTTTAGAAGCGGGGCGAACTCCATCAATCTGCGCCGAAGAGGTGAACCACTGAAAAAGCGCACTATCAGCAACCCGCAGGGAAAGTTCCCGATACGATTCCTCCGTCAATGCGAGCAGAAGCGCATAGCGCAAAGCTCGCTGCACCATCCGGCATGATGCCTGATCCTTGCCCTTACTGACCTCTTCAGAATCGGGAGAGATGTGACGGCGGATAAAATCACTTTCCAGACCGCTTGTAATCAGAATCCGGTCTATCTCTTCAAACACACTACGGCAATCGTTGTACTCCTTTGCTCCAAAAACAAAAGGAAGTGCTGGACGAAATTCAGGCTGAAAGGCTATCATGGCGGCGTGTTAACTCCATTAGGTTAATCTGTTTTGGAAGTATAACACACTTTTTCGGGCAAAAACAGCAAAAACAGCTGCTTTTGCCCGATTTTTATTAAGATAAAATCCTGTCCATCAAGATATTAGAATAAATGGGACAGGCTCTAATTATGTGACCAAATGCATTATCGAAATCGCTATCGTTATCGTCATCGGTATCGAATTCCCCTGCTTTCAAGCTGTTTTCGACCTGTTTTCGATCCCGATAACGATGCCAAAATTAGAATTGCTGGAAGGCATCGCGATAGATATCCTGCAGCGTCCAGACCTTCTTGTCGGTATCGGCACTCCTGTCGTAAAGGTAGAACATCACATATTCAAGGTTTCCGGATGCCGCCGGCCTGACAACAAGACTCTTCTGCCCGATCCCGTTCTTGTCTATTGGTATCGGGGTCGTGTAGTGTCGGCCATCGATACTGCTGACCAGCCGCCACTGTCCTGCGTACATCGGCCACCACGCACCTCCCGGCGCGAATGGGCAACCATCCACTTGCCGCTGGTGCACGTATTTCCAGTTGATGGCGAAATCCTTTCCCTGCTCCACCGTCGCGCCGATTTTCTGATAATGCCAGTGACCGACGCGCATGACCCCAAGAACCAGCTTTTCCTGACGGTACTTGACAAACGGAGCCGTAAAAATAAGCGGACTGTCGCCTTCTCCGATTCTCTGCCAGCCTGCCTGATAACCACCCTCGCAGTTGTCGGAGCGTGCACGGGTGCTGAAATAGGGATGGTCGGAACCGGGAATTTTGCCAACGGTTTTCCACATCAGACCCCAGATCAGATCATCGTCCATGATGAAATCCAGCAGCATCCTGCTGGTATGAGGATGGTAGACGCTTTTGTTTGGCGGGTTTCTCCAGGCATCCGCCAGAAAGTCCGATTGGCCGTCGTCAAGGGATTCGGGAGATATGTGAATGCGCGATTCGCCATGCATGCCCTGTTCGGATGCCATCTCGTTCACAGGGTAAGATTCAAGATAGGGCTTGCCGCCCTGCACGCGATAACGGTTGATGATGGCAACGCTCACACCGTTTCGTACGCGAGTCTTCGTTTTGCTCTCTACAATGATGTCGTTTTCATCGTTTTTGACGATCCTGTTATATTCATAACTGTGGCAATAGGTGCGCAACCCGCCCGGCTGATCGTAGGAACGGTAAAACTCGTTGTGCCGCGAAGGTGTGCCTTCCTCGTCCTTTTTCGCATAAATAAAACAGGCATCATCGTCGCTGGCGTGGAGCGACACCCAGAAGTTCTGGCCTTCCAGCATGCAGTCCCCGTGAAACTGGTAGTCCCCAGTCTTCCCGTAGGGCACGAGAATCCAGTTTTTCCGGTTGTCCCACTGCCGTTGCGGCCAGTAATGCTTGTAGCTGTATTTCCTGCCAAGATCCCAGACCCTGACGCTGCCCGGCTTCAGGGGGCTGTAGCCTTCACCTGTGGCAACCTTCTCCGTAATATTCTCCACCTGCGCTGTTGCAACGCTTGCGCCGGTTCCAATGCCGACCAGAGTGCAGATGAAGAGAGCCGCAAAGGGGCTTTTCAATATCGGGATCAATTTCATTTGGCGATTCCTTGTCTTCAGGTTCCGGAACAGAGGTCAGGAGCCGGGGCATGCCGCCACGGCTTCGGGTGCCCCCCGGCGTTCCCGGCTGCGGTTGGCGGCTTCCATGATGGCTACCACCTCCAGCATCTCCGCAGGCGGCACAGGGGAGCGCTTGCGAGGCAATGTTCGCAGTAACGCGTCGACGAGTGCCTCTTCCCAGGATTTTCCCGCATAGAGATCGAGCGGCTGTGTACCGGCGCGGCGGTGGAGCACCAGGCCGAATTTTGCGGTCACATCGCGGAGGCCGTGGTAGGAAGCGACCCGGCCATCGCCCCAGACAGCCGTCAGCAGGTCGTGTCCTTCCGTACGGACACACCGCACCTCACGGCATCCGGAACCCATGGCCGCGACGAGCATTTCAACGCCATGACAGCCGTACCAGAAGAGCCCCGGTTGCGTCGGCTGTTCGCTCATCGGCCCGTAGGCATCGCAGCCGGCAATGTCCTCGCGGCCACCGGTCAGCGCCACAGGCAATTCTCCCGCGAAGCGCAGCAGCGAACAGCTCGCGACCGCAGTGCCGACGGAGTCGGCGAGGCTCACGATGGCGCATGCGTCGGCAAGCGATGTCGCGAAGGGCTTGTCGATGAAAACCGGCTTGCGGCGGGCCACAATGCGGCGGAACTGTTCCAGATGTACGCGTCCGTCGACCGAGGTGATGAAGAGCAGGTCGGAGTCGTCTGCGACCGCCTCCGGCGAGTCGAGGATGCTTACGCCGTAGTGCTCCCGCAGTTCGCTGGTGAAACCCTCCACCCGCTCCCGGCTGAGCACAAAATCGTCGGAACCGCCGGGCCAGCCGACCGTGATGCGTACTCCGGGAAAAGGCGAGGCGGCAGAGCTATTGAGGAGCCGTGCCAGGGAAACGACATGCGAAGTATCCAGTCCGATCAAGCCAATGCGCAAGGGGGAAGGATACGACTCCCCGAAGATGGCGGGTAACGGTTGCGGTTTCATGCTGTTCTCCCCCAAAATCGTCATTGCCCCTTGGAGGTCGCCTCGAAGAGTGCTTCGGTGGCTTCCAGAATTGCCCCCTCGCATCCCTCGGCGAAACAGGATGGATACCAGAAGAACCTGTGCCAGTCATAGCGTGGTTTTTCGCCATCCTCACGGCAGCTCGCGTCAGATGGCAGGTAACCGGCATAGCCGTTGGCAAAGCCGGCGATGAAAAGGTGCCGACAACCGAGGCGCTCGCGCATGGCCAGGCCGATCTCGGAAAACAGCTCGCCCGGCACGGCGGTGATGACGATTTCTCGACTCAGGCGTAGCATCTGCACTTCGCCGGAGACGAAGGTTGGCGCACTGCCATCGCGCAGTTGCGGCAGAATCCTCTCTTCCCAGGTGCTGTTCTCGCCCTTGGCCCGTTTCGTCGCCAGGTCGTGCTCCACCTCCTCGATTGAAGGGGGTGGCAGCAGGGGGAAATGCACCTCCTGCGCCGCTACCGCCAAGCGGCAGTCGGACACCGGTTCGGCCAGTTCGAAGAGTTTGATGGCTTCGCCCGCCAGCGCGGTACCGAAGCGCCGCGCCGCGCTGTCGTCCCTGCCGTACCCGAAATCGAGGTTGCCCTCCTTCGTCCGCACCAGCCAGTTAACCTTCAGATCACCGCTGGCACCGTTCATGAACTGCGCCTGGAAGCCTCCGCCGTAGAGCACCTCCATGGCCATCTGGAGATAGCCGGGGAAATCGGCCGAGATGTGCTCGCCCCAGGTGGAAACACTGGCATGTGCGGCGTAGTTGACGATTGCGTCAAGCGGCCTGCCGTCGACATCGTCGATACGCAGCACCGAAAGCGTCTGGTCCGCCGGTCCCACCGGATTGGGTGCCCATTTGGCTCCCTCCGGCGTCGAAACCCAGCGGTTGATGTTGAGGTCGACGCGCCCCTGGCCGATACTGAGACGCGCCTCGGCCAGACGTGCATCGGCCGCCGCCACCGTTCCCGCCAGTTTGGTCACCAGTTCGTCCACACGACCGGAATCGTAGACGGCAGTTCCCCAGATGTCGCGCATCGTGGAATAGCCGCCTCCCGCATGCGTGTGGCTGGCGGCGATCATGATGTGGGAGGCGGGGATACCCGTCAACTCCTGCGCCCGTGCCCGGGTTTCGGCCACGACACATTTGCCCAGCAGCAAAATGTCGGCGGTCACGATGGCGACCTTTTGTGCGCCGTCGTCCAGCACCAGTGCTTTCGCATAAAGATCGCTGCGGATTTCCCGGATACGCTTGCCTCCTGATCCCGGCGATCCGACAGGCGGTGTGATGTTGGCTCTTGCGGTTCCTGCTCTCATGATTTTGCTCCCAATGTGTTTGGATATGCTTGTCTGCCTGCCCTCCGCGCGGCATACGCGGCTCTATTCCTCCGAAATCTGCATGTTGGTCGCACGGCCGTCAAGAGCCAGGTGCGAGCCCCGCATCAGCAGTAGCACGGGGTCTGCACCGGTGGCGAGGCGGACAATGCCCAGGCGCCCCGTCAGTGCCAGTTCCCGTTTCCCGGTTACGTCGGCAAAGAGCGTCGGCTCGTTGTCGCTGGTTGTCGAAAGCACGTAGTCGATCCCGCTGGCGTGCGTAATCTTCACGCCGACAGCGGAAGCGTCACCCGCTGTGACGGCCAGTCGCTCGGTGCCGCCGAGTGCGTCGCTCCTGTCGGGACGGGCATCTATGACGGCTACAAAGGCATTAGGGGCATCGCGGTAGGCCCCGGCGTTGCGCCGGGCGCAGAGCACGTTGACCTTCTGGGCGATGTCGCGTCCATCCATGTAGCGCTGACCGGTGGCCTGCCCCAGAAAGACTTCCGTTCCCGGCTCAGCCAGCAGCCGTACGCGTGTGATCGCCTGGGCATCCAGCGTGGGAGGCATGCTGCGCCAATCCGTGATCGTGTGCCAGGCGGCCGTGAAGGCGCCGTCGGTGCGCCCGGTACTGAGGTTGGTGATGACCTTGGCCCCGGTAGCCGTGCGATAACTGAATTTGCTGACCTCGTAGAGCGACAGGGCGGGATCCGTCACCGGCCGCAAAGTGATGCCGTCGAAGTCCGTCTGATCGCCCAGCGCATGGATGTAGTAGTCGTGCGTCGTTCCCCCCTGGAGACGAAAGATATCAACCACATAGGCACCGGCCGGTGTGTCCGCAGTTGCGAGCAGCGTCACGGTTCGCTGGAAGAGGATCTTTTGGTTGGCGGGCATGCCGTCACCAAGTTTCGTCTGATCCTCCTCGGCCACCTCGACGGCCTTTGCCGACGGCGCGTCGGCGAAGAAGCGCAGCGCGCCGCGCCAGGTCACGCAGGGGCGGGAATTCCCGTCGGCCGTGCGCACCAGCGCCGTGTTGTGCGCCTCGGCGCTGTTCATCCAGTCCTGGGTGGGGGTCACCGTGTTGAGGTAGCCCTGGTCGAAGAGCGCCTCGTGACGCGCCCCGTAGAGCAGCAGGTTGAACGGTCCGTCATGGCTGTGCCCCGTGGCGCGCGACCAGTCGACCGATGCGAAGGTCTGGTCCAAACCTTCGCCAAGGCGCATCACGGCTACGCCGTTGGCGGGGATGACGTAGCTAGGCAGCGTCATGGCCTCCTTGAGTCGCAGGGAGATGCGGCCGTCGCGCCCACGCTCGACATCTAACCAGGGCAGGAATCTCTCCGGCACCCGCCCCGTGGCGTTCGCGACCTTCTCCGCCATCCCCAGTTGCGGGCGCTCGGTCACCCACGAATCGCTCCAGGGGGCGCAACGGCCGTCGGGCAGCACGCTCAGCAACGTGCTGTAGGCGATCTTCCCGAGCGTCGGCTCCAGGTACGGGTTCAGGGCTTGCGCGCCGTTGTCCCAGAAGGGGTCGCCAGGGCCGAAGCCCTCCTTCCAGCCGACGAGGGCGTCGAAGGGCGCGATCAGGTTGCCGACAGCCGTGTGCGTGTAGTGCGGGGAGGTCTCGTACCCCAGCCCGTCGGTGGTGAAGTAGCCGCCCTCCTCCTCCCGCAGATACTTGAAGAGCGCCTCCACGGTGCTGCGGACGATGCGCTTGTCGTTCAACATGCCTGCCAGGTTGAGCCGTGCCAGCGCCATGCTGCCGGCCAGATTGCCGCTCATCTTGAAGGGCCCGGCGATCTTCAGCCCCAGATCAGCGGCGCCGGCCTTGGTCTTCAGCCCCTTGGCCTCCAGACGCAGGGCGTCGCCCTCCTTCACGGTCAGCAGCCGCTCGACCACTTCGTGGAGACGCGCTGCGCGCTCCTGGGATGTGAAGCCCCGCTGGATCATGGCGTAGGCCTGCAGCCACTTGGAGGACCAGTCGCCGATGCCGTGGTCGGGATAGATCGTCAGCGCCTTCTTCCACCAGCCGACGCGGATGGTCTCGATCGGATGCAACGGATCGTCGGCGGAGTGGTCGCTGATGGCGTCGCGCTCCCGGTATCCGGGGTATTCGCGCCAGGGCAGCGGCCTGCCCTCCTCGTCGCGCGCCAGCGGTTCGACCATGCGGCGGTAGGCCGTCTCGTCCAGGCCCATGGCGTCCCGCAGGTACGCGTCGCCCAGCGTCACGCGGGTCATGGTGACCATGATGACCTTGGCCTTGTGGGCGTAAAGCGCGGCCTTCGCCCCCTCGGGGCTGTCGGGCGGATAGAATTGCGCGGCGAAGACCGAGGCCTGCGCTAGGGTATTGAGAATCTGACGCCTGGCCGTCAACTCGAAAAAGATACGCCACTGCGCATGTCCCAGGAAATAGAAGGCGTGGCCATGGTTGTGGCCGCGCGTGATGCCGTCCCAGCGCTCCCACGGGATGCTGTACTTCTTCCCCCATGCCTCGTCGTGCGTGGCGCACCATACCTCGTCTGTCGGCCGGCAGCCCGTGCCATCGTCCGCATACTGCTCGTTGGGGTACCATGGAGGGTTGCGTCCCTCCTTGCGGCAGCGCGGGCAGGTCAGCCGCCAGGGGTGGTCGGGATCCCATTCGAAGGGAACGTAGCCTGAGGTCTCGGGATGGATCGGGCAGCAGATCGTGTAGGCGCCGAAAGGCGTCTCGGGACGGAAGAGGCCGACGAAATAGCTGTCGGGCCGCGCCGCCCAGCCGTCGGCGGACTTGAGGACCCGCGCCACCCAGCCGCGGATGTCATCGTCGCCCTGCCGCTGGCGGCGCTCGATTTCACTCCAGAGCGTCAGCTTCCCGTCGGGCGTCCACATCCCCGGCAGGTTCAGTTTCTCCGGCAAGTCCATGAACACGTTTCTCCTTAGGAGCGCCCGCTCCAGATCGGCCGGATTGACCGGCGTCAGATGAACATCGTCAACATACACCGTCGCCCCGGTCTCCACGTCGCGATCCTGCGACGCATAGACGAAGCACATCAGCACGACGCGGCGGACAGCGGCCCCGGTGGTGAAGGTGCCGCTCACCTGCGTCCACTCCCCGCCGGGGACGACCGGGACTCCCGGCATGCTGCGGTCCCGCCCGTTGCCGTCCATGCCGAACCCCCAGGGCTGGATCTGGACACCCCGCTTGAACCCCGTCCCCTTCACCCAGACAGAGAAAGTGTAGGCTGTCTCCGGCAAGACTTCAATGGCGTTGGGGGCGCTGAAGCCCGTCGTCTCGCCGGCCGCGATGCCCGTGACGGCCATGCCACCCTTGTCGAAGCCCTTGATCTTCAGGAAGGCGCTGCGTGCGCCGGTGCGCCAGACGGCCTCCGTGGCGCCCCACTCGGCGGGCGTGTTGCCGTAGTAGCCCCATCCCGCGGGCTTACCCTTCACGACCTCCTCGGCGCCGGGGTTGGGAAGCAGGTTAACACCCCCGCCCTCTTTCGCGGTTGCCGCCATCACCGTCAGCACCAGCGCCATAACCAGTCCGATCAATCGTCTCATGGAGTGTCCCCGCCTCTGTGAATAAAGTGTGTAAAACAACTTTCCAGTTGCATGTTCATTTATAATCGTTGCCACCCGTCAAGCAAAGCGAATGATCCGAGGAGAACGCGACGCCGGTTGTGATTCATTTCTGCTGAACCACGGCGACCCCGCCGACGCCGAGGCCGGCCTCTCTTCCACGCACGAAGGCCTCGCTGCCGCCGGCGCCGCCGCAGACGCTCCACTCCCGGCCCCGTTCTATGCCGTCGCCATGCCCGCAGACCTGTGTCGTACTGGCGATGGCGCCGTAGAGCCTTTGCATCAACTCGCGCGCCGGCAGCACGTCCCCGAAGCTCAGGCCCAGCAGCCGCAGCGTGTCCAGCTCCTTCTTCTCGTCCCGCAGCCCCATACTCTTCGGCGCACCGCAGAGGTTTTGGGAGCGGCGATAAAACTTGCAGGGTGGACACACCATGCAGGGGCCGTGGATCAGCTCGACGGGCATTTCGGGGTTTTTCTGCATCGCGACAATGCATTCCTGGAGATTGTCCGCTGGAATCGGGGCCAAATCCGCCCGATCGCGCCCGTCATGGAAGCAGGTCATGCAGAGCAGGTGAAAGGGACGGATGCGCAGCCGCCCGGCCCGGCAACAGACGGCGGCGGACTCCCGCTTGCTTCGCTCCATCTCCTCGTGCGTCCGCTGGGGAATGATAGCGCCGAGCCCGCGGGCCACGCCACGCTCGTAGTTGCCGCTGTCTGCATGCCGGCACCGCGGCCAGACCGGCGCCTCGGCCTCCGGATAACAGCAGACCCCCTGGACGCATGGAATCGCCTCCAGAATGCGGGTCAGGATGTCGCTGGCGGGCAAAGTGGCTCCCGGAACCAGCCCGATGCGCTGGAGGACGGTCAGATCTCGCAGACGGTTGTATGACTCCCCTTCGGGCGTGTCGTCGTCGCGGCCGGGGTTCTGAAAACGAAAGATGGTGTCCGTTTCGCAGCGCAGCGTCAGCGGGACGAGAGGGTCTGCCGCGACGGCCGCTTGGATGGCATCCAGCCGGGACTCGTGGGGATATCGCTCCGTCTCGTCCAGGCGCCCTTGCCGGCAGATCAGACAAGACAGTTGATAGGGCCGGACATCCAGCGAACCGTATTCAGTCATCGTTCTCGCTCAACTTCCTTGGATGCGGATCAACGGACCAGGATCACCGTCGTCGGGTCGCTGAGCGGCACCTGGATGGGCGTGCCGTTGAGGACCGTGCCGGCCGCGAAGTCGCCGTCGAGGTAATAGAGCTTCTTGCCGTTGAGGTCGAGCACGGTTCGCTCCTCCAGCACGACGGTCTTCGCGTAGAGCACCTCCGCGCCCTGCTCCCCGGCGTTGGCGTAGTTGTCCACGAGCTGCACCGTGTT
>CAZMGQ010000009.1:0-16609 GCA_964565855.1 uncultured Lentisphaerales bacterium
TTCGATGTACCGGCGGATGTTGCTGTGGTGGGAGTCGGGGATCAGGTGCTGGATTCCGTGCTGGCGGGTGTGCCGCTGAGTTCGGTGGTACTGCCGGCGGAACGTATCGGAACAGAGGCGGCCGGGATTCTGCAGGAGTTGCTGGAGGGGGTGGTGGAGCCGGACGGTGGCAGAGTCCGGACTCTGCCACCGGAACAACTGCTGGTGCGGGAATCGTCTTCGCGTGTGATCGGTCTCAGTCCGCTGTTGGGGCGGGCACTGGCTCACATCGAGGAAAACCTGTCGGAGCCTCTGAGGATCGAGGATCTGGCGGTTCATTGCGGAGCTTCGCGGCGATTGCTGGAGCAGCGTTTTCGCGAGGAACTGGGCACCAGTCCAGCCGCCTGGCTGCGCGAGCGCAGACATGCGCTGGCCTGTCGGCTGTTGCGCGAAACGCGGCTGTCGCTGACCGAAGTCGCACTGGCGGCGGGTTATGCGGAGCCGTCGCACTTCTGGACGGTCTTCAAAAAACGCGAAAGCTGTACACCGGGAGAATACCGGGCGGACCAGAGTGGTCAGCCGGACAAGTGAATTTTCTGGAGGGTGAGTGTCCTCACGAACCGCAACAGCAGAGAGTGTGCATAGGAGAGAAAGTTTCCCGCAGTTTGAGGACTTTTATGTTGCACGACTGCTTTACCAGAAGGTTGTCTGCTGGGGGGATGCTTCCGGTTCATCTGCTGTCTTTTCCGGCACAGCTTTGTCCGGTAGGTCTGCGCTGGTCTGGAGTAGTTCCAGATAATCTGCCTCGGAGAGGATCGGAATATCCAGTTCCTGTGCACGGTCGTACTTGCTGCCACCGGCATTTTCGCCTGCAATCAGGGCCGTTGTCTGGCGCGAAACGCTACCGGTGACCTTGGCACCGAGCTGACGCAGACGATTGGCGATTTCGGTTCGTCCGCCACTGGCCAGGGTGCCGGTAATAACGTAGGTATGGCCTGCCAGGGGAGCCTCGTGCGCGGCAGTCGGCTGGTCGGACACGGGATTGATCTCCAGCTTTTGCAAACGGTCCATCAGGTTGCGTCCATTTTCCGATTGGAAAAACTGGTACACCGCACGGACAGTCTCGGGCTTGAGCGGACTGGTGTAACGGATGTTGCCACCACTCTCGCGCTTGGCCAGTTTGCGCTCTGCCAGGGCCTCGCCGAGTTGTTCGATTTCCCGGTTCAGACGTTCATGTTTTTCGGTGGCAGCCACACGGGCATCAAGGTCGAGGCTGCGGATGGCAGCCGAGCGGGGATTATTGGCAGCAGCTTCTTCCTGCAGGTCGTAGAGCTGCACCAGGTCGCGCAGAATGGGCGAGTCGGCCAGCTCCTGCATGTCGCGATGGCAGGCGGCCACCTGACGGGCATTGGCGGTGCCGATGTTGGGGATGCCGAGGGCAAAGAGCCAGCGGGCCAGGGACAGGGAGCGGCTGCGTTCGAGTGCCTGTACCAGACGTGTGGCATTTTTGCTGCCGAAAACACGTGGCTCCTCCGCCGTGCCAAGGTTGAGTGTGCCGAGCCAGTCGGCATGCTGGTCGAAGAGATCGAGCGGATCGCTGATCCAGCCCTGCTCGACCAGTGCCTCGGCCACGCGTCCGCCCAGTCCTTCGATATCCAGTGCATCGCGTGCGGCAAAGTGTATTACGCGTGCAATCAACTGAGCCGGACAGAGCAGGCTCACGCAGCGCAGGGCGACTTCGCCGGGGCGGCGCACGGCCGGTTCGCCACAGGCCGGGCAATGGGGCGGCATCTCAAAAACCTGTTCGGCTCCGGTGCGTTTTTCCGGCAACACCCTGACCACAGCCGGAATTACATCGCCCGCTTTTTCGATCATCACATGGTCGCCGACCCGGACATCCTTGCGTTGGATTTCATCCTCGTTGTGGAGAGTGGCGCGTGAAATATCGGAGCCGGCCAGGCGCACGGTGCGCAACTCGGCGACAGGGGTCAGGACACCTGTCCGGCCGACCTGGACTGTGATGGCTTCGATGACGGTTTCGGCCTGGTCCGGCTGATACTTGAAGGCCCGGGCCCAGCGGGGGGCTTTGGCGGTAGTGCCGAGGGTGTCGTAGAGTAAACGGTCGTCGAGTTTGATCACGGCACCGTCGGTTTCGAAGACAAAGTCGTGGCGCAGCGAGTCGAGTTCGTCGATGGCTGTCAGGACTGTGGCAATGTCCGGACACTGCCACACGCGGGGCGGGGTGGGGAAGCCGAGGCTGGCCAGCCAGTCCAGCAACTGGCTGTGAGTGGCTGGAACTTCAACACCTTCGGTATGACCGAGGTTGTAGAGGACGGCTGCCAGCGGACGCTGCGCGACGGTGCGGGGATCGAGCAGTTTGAGCGAACCGGCGGCGGCATTGCGCGGGTTGCGGAAGGGCTCTTCGCCGGCTTCCTCCTGGCGGCGCACAAAGTCGGCAAAGCCTTGCTTGGGCATGTAGATTTCGCCACGTACTTCGATCAGGGGCGCATCGGTGGGGATACGCAGCGGGATGCAGCGGATGGTACGGACATTGGCCGTGACATTGTCGCCACGGGTGCCGTCGCCACGGGTAGATGCCAGGGTCAGGACACCGTGTTCGTAGCGCAGGGAAAAGGCCAGGCCATCGACTTTGGGCTCGACCACGTAGCTTGGCGCGAATTCGTCGCCCAAGAGTCGGCGGAGGGAGTTGTCGAACTCGTTCAGCTCGCTGCGTTCATAGGTGTTGTCGAGCGAGAGCATCGGCAAACTGTGGTTGACGGACTCGAAAGAGGGCAGGGGGGCACCGCCGACACGCTGGGTGGGCGAGTCGGGTGTCACCAGAGAGGGATCCTTCTTTTCGAGGGCGATCAGTTCGTCCATCAGGCGGTCGAATTCGGTATCGCCGATTTCCGGACGGGCTTCGATATAGTAGAGGCGGTTATGGCGCTCGAGTTCAGTCCGCAGGAAGGCCGCGCGCGCGGCTGAGGTGGATGGTAGAGGCAGTGACATCGGGAGACTCCGGGGCAGAAACCCTAAGAAAGTGGTCACGAGAAACGTTATAGCTTATACTTGGAGCCCGTAAGCATAATCTTGAATAACACTTTTTGCCACGAAAATCTCATGTCTCACATCAGTCAACCCGTCACAATCCATCCGCGTTTTGCGGTTTCTTTCGACTTCCCGGTCCACTTTACCCGTGTCGCCTTTGCACCGGATAATCCCGTGCTGCATGAAACCTTCCGGCGTCTGGGAGAAGATCGGATTCACCGGGTTGCGGTTTATGTTGATGAAAGTGTGGCCGAGGCATCGCCGGAAATCCTGCGCGAAATACGCGAGTATTTTCATGCCCACAGTGACAAGCTGGAGCTGGCGGGAGTTCCAGAGGTGGTAACGGGCGGTCCGGCAGCCAAGACCGGCTTTGAACTGTTGCGCGACATCACCACCACGCTGGGCAACCTGCGTATGGACCGGCAGAGCTTTGTGCTGGCGCTGGGAGGCGGCAGCATGCTGGATGCCGTGGGGCTGGCTGTGTCCCTGGTGCATCGCGGACTGCGTCTGGTGCGGATGCCTTCGACCGTGCTGGCGCAGAACGATGCCGGCATCGGGGTGAAAAACGGTGTCGATGCCCATGGGCAGAAGAATTTTCTGGGAGTTTTTGCACCGCCTTTTGCTGTCATAAACGACTTTGACCTGCTGGAGACCCTGACGGACGAAGCCTGGTTTGGCGGACTTTCGGAGGCTCTGAAAGTGGCACTGATCAAGGATCGGGAGTTTTTCGAGTTTCTGGAAGGGGCTGCATCGGCGTTAGCCGAACGGGACACGAAGGCGATGGAAAGGGCTATTATCGACTGTGCCCGTATTCATCTCGACCACATCGCCGGCGGTGGCGATCCGTTTGAAATGGGGTCGGCCCGTCCGCTGGACTTCGGACACTGGGCGGCGCACCGGCTGGAGATTATGTCCGGGCACCGGCTCTCGCATGGTTATACGGTGGCGATCGGGGTGGCGCTGGATATCTACTATGCCATGCGCAGTGAGCTGGTAACGCCGGAGGAGGCCGAGCGGGTCTGGACATTTATTGAAACGGTCGGGCTTCCGCTTTATGCGCCGGAAATGGAACTGGCCCGGAGTGACGGTGAACTGTTGCTGCTGCGTGGAATCGAGGAGTTTCGCGAACATCTGGGCGGCAGGCTGACAGTGACCCTGCCGCGCGGGATTGGCGACCGGGTGGAGATTCACCACCTCAATCACGACTGGATTATCGAAGGCATCGCCGTCCTGCGCCAACGGGCAAAGCTGTAATCTGGCAAATGAATTTCCAGACTACGGCTGTGGCAGAGTCCGGACTATGCCGAACCGTGCGTGGATAAACCACGGATAAACCACGGATAAACACAGATGGGGGGAACGACTGTCACGTCGTCCGCAGAGATAACCGCGGAAAGCGCAGAAAAACGCGGAAAAGAATGGAGATCTGGCCTTGGAGCCCCGAGTGCCAGCTCGGAACAGGAGTAGCTTGGGCAAGATAGTTTATTGGTGCAGGTACGGAGCCCTGCGCTCCCAGTGGGTGGCTGCCGTGATGTGGTGCTCACTCCTTCGTGAAAGGCTGCGGCGTGACAGATTTCGGGGAAATCGCCCTGCTTGGTGCAGCAGGCTCTTGCAATTTAATCCATACTTTTGTTACAATGAATCCATACTTCGGATCATTGTTTGAGAGGTCAATCATGCCAACTGCCGTTGTTGCTACACGTGGTCAGGTAACTATACCTAAAAAAATACGGGATGAACTTGGAATCAAGCCAGCCACGGTTCTTGAGTTTAGTGTTAAAAACGGTGCGATAGTAGCGGTGAAAAAAACTGAGGAAGATCCTGTTGGTTCCGTAATCGGTTGTCTGAAAATGAAGCAAAGCAGTGATGATTTTGTCAGGAAAATACGAGGTGAATGATGGTCACGGCAGTGGATAGTTCGGTAATGAGCTGATTCTGGAAAAAAGTCCAGCTTTACTCATTTGCTGGGGAAACAGCCCTGGCTTAACGAAAATTTATTGATGCAGTTACGGAACCCTGCGTTCCCGGGGTGTTATGTTTTGGGCAGGGTGGCGACGATGAGGCCGCGTTTGGTGAGCATCTGGTAATACTGGGCGAGGAGAGCCCGCGACTCGAAAAAGCTCAGTTTGTGGCGTGCGGCAAAGCGATCGATCAGTTCTTCGAAGGTGCTGCGGCCATCGATATCCTGATAAACCTCACGACCGACCCCTTCGAGCACGTAACTACGTTTGGAACGGGCCCCCAACAGGCGGCGCAGCAGACCTGTCGTTGTGCCGTAAACCAGTGTCACTTCCAGATGCAGCTCACGCTCGTTGCTGGCAGGCAGTTGGGTCACGCCACGGTTGCGCATGGGGACGACTTGCAGGGATTGCCGCAAGCGTTCGGTTTGGAGGGTGGTTTTGTCTTTACTGGCCAAGGGTGATCGTCCGTCACAAAAAAAGTTGCAGGTATAACTCACTATTCTAGAATTGATTCATAAAAATGTGCAATTCAAATTTTTGATGTCGCATTTTTGTGACTGGTTTGCTAGTTTGATATCTACAGGAGGTCTGCCTTGCCTGGGCAGTAGCCGTAACTTCAAAAGATTATGTTTTCAGAGCTTAGCGTTTTTTTGTCATTTATCGAGGTTTCCTCCAGTCGGCGTGAAGAGACTGTCACGATTACGTCCTGGGGGCGGGAGCGTGTTTTTGTAGCCTGCGACTTCGGGGATGACACTTTTATTTTTGAAGAGGGCATCTGGAAGAACCTTGATAACCGGGATCCCTTCATAGTTGTCCGCAAGGCCGACTTGCAGCCCCGGCTGGCCGATGCCGACTCGAAGTCGCGCATCGATGGCAATGTGATGGCGATTTCGACGGGCAACCATGCCGTGACATCGTTGCCGCTTTTGACCGGCAGCTTCTGGGATCTGGCGGACATTCCCGGCGATGACCAGTCGGATGTGATGACCCGCTATGTGGTCTGTGGCAACTGTGTGGCCGACACGTTCGAAATTTCGCAGCGCGGGGTTTCGACGGAGCTGGTGGTGGATGTGGACAACTGGCTGCAGATGCTGGGTTGTTCGATGGACCGGATTACCCTGGCAGACCGGGTGGACCAGACGCTGGATGACTACAGGCGGCGGGGACAGGAATGGCGGATCAAGCAGTTGGCCTGGACCGAAGAGGAGATGGAGGCTGCCATCCGTACGGCACAGAGCCGCATCCATGCCGGGTTGCGCTATTATCACAGCGTCAAGGGAATCCACTTCCTGACCTATACCCAGTTTGTACGCATGGGCGAGCTGATCCGCTCTGACCGGGCGACTTTTCTGCGCGGGTTGGAGGAGCTGGTGGTGCCCTCGGTCGATGATGGATATTCCTTCCTGCGGCGGCCGCGTTTCGGACATCATCACGAGATTGAGCTTTTCGGTCTTTTGCCCAGCGTGGCTCAGCAGCAGCTTGTGCCGGAAATCGAAGCCTTGCAGCGGATGGCTGAGCAGCTTTCCGAGGATGAGCTGGCCGAACGTTTCGAGGCGATCGCCGACGACTTCCGCCAACGTCTGATTTATGCCCAGATGGCGGATGAGAATGACCCGTTGTTTGTCGAGAGTCTTTACCGTCATATCACGGGCGAAGTCTACAACAGTGCGCCGGGCATTATTTCCCCGGCTTTTGACGATCGGCGCACGGCCTTGCCGGGGGCGACATATCAGCACGACAGCCGTTACCTGCATCCGGGGGTGGATGGCCGAACCGAGGCTATTCTGTCCTATCTGGAATCCAACGTCAGCCACGGCGACCGGATTGAGTATGTGAATATTTACGAAATCCGTTCTGAAACCGATGATGTACGGCTGGGCGATGGAAAAACGCGGGAAATTGTCTATAAAACGGCCTGGCATCCGCTGCCGTCACGTCTGGTGGAAAAGCGTCTGGCCCAGAAAAGTACCGGTTACGGCACCTATACGATGGCGCGGGTGCAGGTTTTCCGGGCTCTGGGTATTTCCTACGGACCTCACAGGCTGCTGGCCCGTGCTGACGGGGTTTCGGGAGACGTACACTTTTTTGTGCGCGACCGTTATCCCGGTGAAGGCTTTAATGCCCTGCCGCCATCCAGTTTTCAGAGTCGCGATCTGCGGACCGGAGAACATGACGCCACCGGCGAAGATCCCGATATCGTCCGGGCCGTGATCCTGCTGATGGGTGAGGCGGCGGCCGAAAATCTGATTTTGAAAAAACTCAACCAGGAAGCCGATTCCAACCGTTACGGCGAAGGTAAGGAAATTATCGAATTCGGCTACGATATCCGGCATGGTAAGGAAATGCCGATTCGTGTCTGGCTCTGTTCGATTCGCGGCACGATGGGCTGGCCCAACTTTGAGTGCAGCGAGGAAAACCTGCAACAGATATTCAACTGGTACTTTGATGTTTTTGCCCGGGTAGTGGCAGAGTATGCGCAGGAACACCAGTGCGTTTCACCCAGTGAACTGCGGCGGGCCTTTCTGGAAGGTTTCGACTCGAAAACCCACGAAGTCTGCTGGAACTACACCTCGCGGCGCGAGCAGTTCGACGAATATTCACCCAGTCTTTTCGAAGACTATCACTTCCGTGACCGTTGGAAGTTTGCCCTGTGGTCGCTGCTGGAGCAGCGTCGGCGGCTGGATGATCTGGCCCGGCTCTTCAACGAACGCTTCGATGTTCATTTCTCCGAGCTGATCTCGACCCAGCCGGTGTAGGGGCAAAAGTGCGAGAGTTGCCGCTTTTTTCTGAGACTTGCCCTGGGAGCCCCGAGCGCTGGCTCGGGAGCAAAGGAAATGAAGCCTCAACGAGTACCGAGCTGGCGCTCGGTGTTCCCAGGGGGTTACTCCATGGCTTTGACTTTACGTATTTCAAGCAGTTTCAATATCCGTTTCTGGACAGACAGGAATGTCTGTCATACAGATTTGGGTATTCGTAATTTCGGGTATGAAATCAGTCTGCGGTGGCGGATGTGAGGGGGTGCAGGCAGCGGATGTTGCGGTTCTGCTGTTGTATCAGTGGCAGGGTCTGAGCCAGGCGGCAAGACTCGTCGGCTGCGGGGCAGCGGGCTGCAAAGGCACAGCCTCCGGGCCATTGCGAGGGATGAGGTACCCGCCCCGGGATCCCCTGCAGGCTCTCGATTGATTCGCTATCCAGACGTGGCACGGCACGCAGCAGGCCGGCGGTATAATGGTGTGCCGGACGTGTCAGAATCTCCCCGACTGGTCCTGTTTCGACAACCTGGCCAGCATACATGACTGCCACACGGTCGGCATATCTGGCCACCAGCCCCAGATTATGGGTGACCAGCAGGAGCCCCATATTCATATCCTGCCGCAGTTCGTCCAGCAGGGTCAGGACATGTTGCTGGGTGGTGACATCGAGTGCGGTGGTGGGTTCATCGGCGATCAACAGTTGCGGATTGGCGGCGACAGCCATGGCGACCATGACGCGCTGCTGCATGCCGCCACTCAGCTCGTGCGGCCAGGCGCGCAGAATTTTTTCCGGCTGTGGCAGGCGGACACGGTGCAGCAGGTCCAGCAATGTCGAATGGCCGCCAGCTCTGGAGGTGCCTTCGGGAAGGGCTTCGCGCAACTGTTCACCGATCCGCAGAACCGGGTTGAGGCTGCTGGCCGGATCCTGAAAGACATATGCGATGCCGGCTCCTCGCAGGCGGCGCAGCCCGGAGCGTTTGAGTGACAGCAGGTCGGTGCCGTTGAAAATAATCCGGCCTGTGACGATGGCCTGGTCGGTTGGGGGGAGTCGGGCCAGAGAAAGGGCCGAAATGCTCTTGCCGCAGCCGCTCTCGCCAACCAGAGCCACAAACTCGCCGGCCCGGATCTCGAACGAGACATCACGTACGACTGTCAGGGATTTTCCTTTCTCCGTTGCGGGAAAGGAAACCTGCAGTTGTTCGACGCGGAGGAGGGGAGTCATCGGGCAGACAGTTGCAAAGAAAAGCCCCGCTTCACTGAAACGGGGCATAAAATGGGGCGAACGACGGGACTTGAACCCGCGACATCCAGAACCACAATCTGGCGCTCTACCAACTGAGCTACGATCGCCATCGGTTTGGAGGGACTTTAGCAGAATCGGTCCGTGTTTGGCAACACAAATTTTCCGGGGGCCGGAATCAGCGAAAAAGTCGGTCGAAGATGGAGTCGAAGTTGCGGTCGGTCTGGGGCTGCAAGTTTTCGACCGGTCCCTGGATGTCGATCAGGTCGATCAGTATCTGCAGCGCCTCATCCATCACGACATCGCGTTTGCGCCGTGCTTCTTCGCGCTCCTTGCGTGTAGCGTTTTCCAGTGAGAGGTCTTCATCCAGCTCGTCGAGATCACGCTCGGCACGGGCGAATTCGCGACGCTGGCCGATCTCCAAGGGGACTTCGACCAGATTGCTGGCCCGTTCGATGCGCTTCATGCGTCGCAGGTGCCGCAGCCAGCGTTCATCGTCTTCAAGGCGTGTTTCTGAACGTTGCTTGAGCTGGGCAATGACCGGCTCCAGGTGGGAGACGAGGCTGTAACGGGCGGGCGGGACGGTACTCCAGGGGATGGGGTTGGGGAGTTTGTCTTCCCCGAGATCGGCGAAGTAGTCGAAAGCGGAGGGCAGAACGATGTCGGACGAAACGCCCTTGACCTGGGTTGAAGAGCCGTTGATGCGGAAGAAGCTGGCGTTGGTGACCTTGATCGAGCCGAGCTTGCCGGCATCGCCGAGCGGGATGATCTGCTGAACTGTGCCCTTGCCGTGGCTGCGGCTATCGCCAACGATGACGGCACGACCATAATCCTGCAGGGCCCCGGCCACAATTTCAGAAGCCGAAGCGCTGATACGGTCGATCAGGACGATCATCGGCAGGCGGAAGGCCACGGCCGGATCCTGGTCGGGCAGGAGGTGAATGCGGGTGCCCTCCTTGACCAGCACGACCGGACCGGTGCGGATGAAGAGACCGGTGAGGTCGATCGCCTCCTTGAGGGCACCACCGCCATTGCCGCGCAGGTCGAGCACGAGGCCCTCGACTTTCTGGCTATTGAGATCGGCCAGCAGACGGGCAATATCGAGGGAGGCACTGCGATGTTCGGCGTCGTTTTGTCCGAGGTTCATGCTGGCATAAAAGGTCGGCAGACGGATCGTGCCGAGGCGACGCTCGCGGCCTTCGGCGTCGGTCGGGGTTTCGATGCGCGAGGTGGCGGCGGACTCCTCCAGCTTGACCTCGTCGCGAATCAGATCGACGATTTTGGTGGTCATGCCGCTGGGATCAGAGGCAGGCTGGACGAGCAGCACGACTTTGGTGCCTTTGGGACCGCGGATCAGGCGAACGGTTTTGTAGAGGGGCCAGTGGAGGGTATCGACGATATCTTCATCGCCCTGGCCGACACCGATGATGCGGTCGCCCTTGACGAGGCGGATATCGCGCACATCGCGGTCGGCCGGTCCGCCGGGGATGATTTCCTCGATCTTGGCGGCACCGTCGTCAGTCGTCAACTGGGCACCGATTCCCTGCAGTGAGAGCTGCATATTGATGCCGAAATCTTCCAGCGAGACGGGCGAGAGGTAGCTGGTATGGGGGTCGAAAGCGGCTGTGGCGGCGCTGAGAAAGCGTGTCATACGGTGTTCGGCATCACTGTCCTGCAACATCGTCAGGTATTGCTGGTACCGTTTGCGGACGAACTCCTTGTCGTCGACCGGTTTTTCCGCAGGTTTGGCTGCTGGTGCGCCTTCCGTCAGATCCTGGTCGGCAGCATCTTCAGTTGTCGGCTCGGTGGCGGCTGGTGGAGCGGTTTCTTTCTCGTCATCAGCAGCGGGTGTTTCCGGTTCGTCGGTTGCTTCAGCCTGCTCGGCATCGCCCTTATCGGCTTCATCCTTGGCAGCTTTCAGTTCGCGACTGACTTGTCGTGCCAGCAGTTCATTCTTGATCCGTTTGCGCCAGAGGTCGTCCTGGGCCTTCGCGTCGGCCAGCCAGGGAGCTTCGCGCCGCTTCCAGTGGTAGGTTTCGTCGATGGAAAAGTCGAAATCGCCTTCCAGAATGTTTTCTACGAAGGCGACCCTTTCGGCGACACGCTGGAGGTAGGTCTCGAAAGCCAGATCGGCGAAAGAGAGGTCGCCCTGCCGCAGGGAGCTGTGCAGTTCTAGT
This sequence comes from uncultured Lentisphaerales bacterium, assembly GCA_964565855.1. GTDB lineage: Bacteria > Verrucomicrobiota > Kiritimatiellia > RFP12 > JAZUKQ01 > CAZMGQ01. The sequence continues at coordinate 11,159 of CAZMGQ010000009.1, forward strand.
CTGGCCGGTTCGAAGGAGTCAATATCCTGCTGCCGGAAGTAGATGCGTTCGTAGTCGAGGGCGGCCAGATAGTTGGTCCAGGCAAGGGCGGACTTGCCTTCGTCCAACGGTTGGCGGAGGAGGTGGATTCCGGGCAGTTGTTCGGCCAGGATACGGGCCACGGTGGCATAGTCGGGGATGTCGGCCGGGGCATTGTCTGTCAGCCCCGGGGCCAGGCCCTGGCCTTCGGACTGGGCGAGGCGCAGGGGGGCTACAGAGTTAAGACGTCTGAAAGCAAGCAGGTCTTTCCAGCCGTGGTGAGCGACCAGCGCGAGCAGGAGGGCGATTGCAGCCAACAGAAAAGTGCGTCGGGGACTATGTTTCTTCGAATGCATGGCGGGTTATTATATACCCTGCGTCTCAATTATGCCATGCAAAACGGACAGGTGTAAAAAAATCCAGATTGACGCTAGACTTTTGGGAAAAGACTTGCCAAATCGCAGCCTGGAGTTTAGAACTTTCATCATGAATCGAATTGGCAGTTCTATTGTGTTGATCTGTTTTGGGCTGGCCGCTCTGGAGTTGTCGGCGGGTACGGTGTCGCCGGGCGGGGCGGGCAATCACAGCGGATATGTTACCCTGGGTGCGCCGCCAGCCAACGACAACTATGCCGATGCGACGATTATTCCCGGTGCAGGGGGCAAGTTTGTCGGGTCGAACGAGAGTGCCTCCAAAGAGTGGGACGAGCCGGATCATGCCGATGAGCCGGGGGGCGCATCGGTCTGGTGGCAGTGGAAAGCCTCTGGCGGCAGCGTGGCTACGATAAACACCTATGGCAGCGACTTCAGCACCGTGCTGGCTGTTTATAAAAAGGGACCCTGGGTAGGTGGCTTGGAAGAAGTTGAGTCTCATAAGCCGGCTGCCGGCAAGGTGAGTCAGGTGCGGTTTTCGATCGAGGCAGGTGAGACGTATATGATCGCGGTGGACGGAGTGGGGGGAGCGACCGGCAATATAGTGCTGAACGTGGCACCGTCACCGCCAGCGAACGACAATTTCGTGAGTGCGAGCCAGGTGCCGGCTGCCGGCGGCCAGGTCAGCGGGACCAATCTGGGGGCGACGCGGGAGATGGGAGAGCCCTGGCATGCGGGGCAGATCGAAATGGCTTCCGTCTGGTGGAAGTGGCAGCCCGATGCGGATGGCTTTGTGACGATAAGTACTCGCGGCAGTGATTTTGACACGATACTGGCCGTTTACACCGGTAACCAGATATGGAATTTATCTGAAGTTGCCTCACATGTACCTGCTGCCGGGAAGGAAAATCAGGTTCAGTTCAGTGCGATGGCCGGCACGACCTACATGATTGCGCTGGACGGGCAGGGTGGGGCAACGGGTGAGATATTGCTGAGTGTGGATTTGGGCGAACCTTTGATGACCATTGTCGGTATCACACTCGAGGGTGGTCAATGGCGGATATTGGTGGATGCATCTTTGCTGGACATCAGATGTGTGCTGGCGGAGTTTCGCGACAGCCTGACTAACGGCGCCCCCTGGGAACTGGCGGCCACTCAGACGATAGAAAATCTCGGTAACGGATTATACCGATTGAGCGTTCCTGACACGGGGCTGTCGAATGGGTTTTTCCGGGCAGTCGGCATCAGATAGTCAAAATGATTACTCTTGCCTAAAGACGGCATTTGCCATGATAATCTGCACTCGAAACGCGACGCGACTGTCTCGAATGTCGCGAGGAAGGAAAACGGTATGCTGGGATTTGGAGAAAAACGCCTCGAGGTACGCATCAATCGTCTTTACGATCGCTTCAGGCCGATGGCGTCGCGTTACGGCTATACCTTTGTACGTCCGGCGGTGGCAGTCGATGGCTGTCCGAATGTTGTCTTTCTGGGCAACCACTCCTCAGGCAAGTCGACCTTCATCAACTACCTGCTCGAAGGTGCTGATGTACAGGATACCGGGGTAGCTCCGACTGATGACGGCTTTACCGTTATTCTCCACGGCACGGAGGAGGAGGACTTTTACGGACCGGCAGCCCTGGCGGTATTGCCGGATGAGTTCAAGGGGCTGGCGGCGCTGGGACCGACCTTTCTGCAGCGGCTGCGCGTGAAGGTACGCAATCGTCCGCTGCTCAAGAATGTGACCTTGATCGACAGTCCCGGCATGGTCGATGCTGTCCAGGGTGGCAAGAACCGCGACTACGACTTCATATCGGCCGTGCGGCAGGTGGCTGAGATCGCCGATCTGGTGCTCTTCATGTTCGACCCGGAAAAGCCCGGCACGACCGGGGAGACGGTCGGTGCGCTGAGCCAGTGTCTGGCGGGCATGGAGTTCAAGCTGCGCATCCTGATGAACAAGTGCGATACGTTTGACAGCATGTACGACTTTGCCCGGGCCTACGGCACTCTCTGCTGGAATCTGGCCCATGTGCTGCGTACGAAGGATCTGCCAACGATCTACACGACTTATCTGCCGGTTCATCAGCCACGTTCGGATGCCCGGATCGAGCTGGGAGATTTTGACCGTCACCGTGGCAGTGTCACGTCCCAGATTCAGCAGGCGGACCGCCGTCGGATCGACAACCTGATTGCGGCTATTTCGGCTGATTTTTCGCGTCTCTCGCTGCAGGTCAACATGATAACAGCGGTACGCCGCCGGCTGGTGGGACGGCGAGCACGCCACAGCCTGTTGTCGGCCTTCTGGGTGCTGGCAGCCGGGGCGGCGACTCATCTGCTGCTGCGATGGCTGGTGCCGGTGGCCGAAGATGCTTCGGTCTGGAACATCCTGCGACTGGTACGTGGGAGCGGGACAATTCTGGCGGCGGTGGTTGCCGGTGTGGCAATGTCCAGACTCTGCCACCGCGCCTACCAGAAGTATCGGGCGGGATTGCTATCTGACCTCGACAAGGTCTTCGAGGAGGAATATACCGAGGCTCTGGCGCCCGGCGGACGTGATGATCTGCATCAGAACTGGGAGAATGTGCGTCCCGATGTGAAGCAGATGGTGGGCAGGCTCGATTCGCGGCTGCCGGCCTTTGATGGCGGGTCGCGTCGTCGTCTCGAACAGGCATTGACGCGCACCATCCCGGCCATTGCCGAGTCGCAAGCAGATTGACCGATGTGCCTTCTGGCGATTGAGCGGTCGTCTGCGATCGGCAGTGCGGCCATTTTCAAGGATGGGGTCTGTCTGCTGGAAACCAGTGTGGAGCTGCGTCCCGGCGGGATCGGTCCCGATGCCTGTGCGATGGTGACTCAGGTACTGGACGAATCCGGGGCGGGGGTGGAAACACTCAGCAGCTTTGCGGTCGGCCTGGGGCCGGGATCCTTCTCGGGTATCAGGTCGGCGCTGGCTTTTGTGACGGGAATGGCCCTGCCCGATGGGCTGCCAATCATCGGCATCGGCAGTGCGATGGCTGTGGCTTGGGGTGTGATGCAGACCACAGGCGCTGCCAGCGTTTCGGTTGTGGGCGATGCCAGGCGGGGGAGCCTATGGCTGACGACCTGCCAACGCAGCGGAACCAGCCTGAAAGTGACTGAGGAATTGCGGCTCGTACCGAGAGATCAGTTGGCGGCCGAGCTGCCGGAGGCGAGTCTGGTAGCGACACCCGACTGGCCGCGTCTGGGAGACTGGCTGAAGGGGCAATTGGCAGCGGAGCGGCTGTTGGCTCAGGCGGCTTTGCCACGGGCGAGGGCGATCGGGGAGCTTGCGCTGGAACAGTCGGTGCCACGGGTTGAGCCGCCGTTGCCCTTATATCTGCATCCGGCAGTAGCGACACACTGAGCATGGCAGATTTAAAACAAAAAGGAGGAGCCGACTGCGACCGGCTCGCCTGTGCCGGTGTCTGCAATGGCTCCCCCCATCCGGGTTGTGCGGTGCCTGATTACTTGATCACGACTTCGCGTCCCTTGTCAGCCGAGGCATAGATGCCGTCGATCATCTTCTGGATCATGAGGCCATGGGTAGCGGGACTCTGGTCTTCGGCTTTGCCGAGGCAGACGTTGACCCAGTTGGTCATCTTGATCTTGAAGACTTCGTTCTGCTCGAGGAAGCCCGGTTTGACGTTGAGCATGGTGCCGTCACGGTCGTAATAGAGTGCGGCCGGTGAGGACTTGGCACCGCCCTTGGTACCGATCAGCTCGAAGCGCATGACTTCGTCTTCGGGGCCGATATGGGCGGCAAACGAGGACTCGACCAGCATGATGGCGCCGTTATCGAAGCGGATCAGGCCGACAGCCAGATCTTCGACGTCATAGGTCTTGTAATCCCAGTTCGGCCACATGCTGACAACCTCGGACGGTTTGTTGCCCATGTAGGTCCAGACATTGCCGGAGGCTGAGACGGGGTTGGGCAGGCCCATGGCGTAGTGGGCCATTTCCATGGCGTGAACGCCGATATCGATCATGGGCCCGCCGGCCTGGAGTTTCTTCTGTCCGAAGACGCCCCAGTTGGGGATACCGCGGCGGCGCATGGCATAGACGCGTGCGACCATGATATCGCCGAGAGTACCGGCATCGACGGCACGCTTGATCATCTGCGTTTCGGGGGCGAAGCGCTGCTGGAAGGCGATGGTCAGATTGAGGCCTTTTTCTTCGGCCGCTTTGACCATGCGGGCACCTTCTTTGGCGTCCATTGCGATCGGCTTTTCGACCAGTACGTGGCAGCCGGCATTGAGCGCATCCAGCGTGGGCTTGAGGTGCAGGTAGTTGGGGGTGCAAACACTGACGGCGTCGAGATTGGACTCCTTCAGCATCTTTTTCCAGTCATCGTAAGCGGCCTGACAGCCCCAGTCGCTGATAGCCTTGTTACGCATCTCTTCCGAATTGTCAGTCGCAGCAACCAGCTCGACTTCGGGCATCTTTTTCAGTTGAGCCACATGTGCATTGGCAATACCGCCCGCACCGATGATTCCAACACGCAACTTTTTACTCTTAGCCATGGCGTTACAATACTCCTTGCCTTTTGTACCACTGCTGCGGCTTGACCGGCCGCGTTTACGGGGTGACATTCTCACACATGCCGCCCCGAAATACAATAGCAAGTTTTGCAGGCTGCATTGCCGGCAAATTGCGGCAGGGCTGCTGAACTTCTGTTTGCCGAAAGGGGGAGTATGCGTTATTGTGCCGGACAAAGAACTGAGTGCAATTTATGACCCCCAGAATTCATCAGATAGTTGCCGGTTATCTGACCGGAGATGCGATCAGCAATTCAGCCAACGTGCTGCGGCAGATTATCCGCAGTTGGGGCTATGAATCCGAGATATATTGCGAGCGTAGCCGCACCGCACACATTGTGCGTGCCGATGCCCGCGACCTGGATGCACTGGGGGATGACTGCCGCCCGCAGGATATCGTGATTCTGCATCTTTCGATCGGCTGTCGCGCCAATCTGGTTTTCCCGACGCTGCGCTGTCGCAAGGTGATCCTGTACCATAATATAACACCAGCCCATTACTTTGAGCGG
>CAZMGQ010000010.1:0-16187 GCA_964565855.1 uncultured Lentisphaerales bacterium
TGTCCGGTGGTGTGGAAGGGCGCGGGGCGAAATCCCCGTTGCCCCATCCGATCCTCTGGCGGCATTCGTTTCTGCACCTCTGTGCCACAGGCAGGAATGCCTGTGATACAATCTGGCCTGCGTTCGGTTCGCGAGGACGCTCCCCCTCCAGAGTGGCGTTTTTTGTGGCTTTTGTTTTGCCGTATCTGGCGGCGCTTTCGCCTTCGCACAAGGCTACGGCGCAACAGGTTTCGGCGAAATCGCCCTACCTTTGTGTCAATGTCCGGACTCTACCTGTTGTGCAAAGGTCACTAATCCGAATGCCCGATTTATCGGTGCTCGATATTTAAAGGCAAAAAAAAGCGCCCGCCTTGCCGCATTGTCTGTTTCTCGATACCCTCGACGAATGAGGTGGGTGCCATAGTCGTCGTTTCAAACGGCCGTGAGGCCACTTTCCACGCCGCATTCCGGCTCCCGAGAAATAACGTAGGTTGGAGAAACCAAACCGGTCCACGTACAAGGCAGGCAGAAATTGATTGAGCATCGCTGCTGCAGTCTCTATCTACTGCGCTCGGGTTGGCTCTTAATCTACAACAGGTGCGGCAGAATGTCAAGGAAGTGAAATGACCAAAATCAGAATTGCCGGGTGCGAGGTGGTTTTGTTGTCAGGGCGGGGGGCTTCTGGTACCATGCAGGGGCGTCACCAGACAGGATAAGAGTTTATATGTCTTCCACCATCAAACAATCTGCTGCGGCTGCTTCCAGAGGTGTTGCCTGGCACCATGTGCGGGCGCAGGTGCCTCCGGACTGGGAGGTGACGGCCTATGCGGTTGAGGATCGTGCCGGTCGCCTCGAATTCGGGACGCGGGCCGGGCTGATGGCACTCGTAAGCTGGGAACCCTGCGAACAGGTGCCGGACCGGACGACGACCATGAAGTCGTTCCTGCAGAACAATGTGCTCGGCAAGGAGCGGGACAACCGTCTGGCGCTCGAAGCACTGAAAACGGCGAGTGTCGGACGCTTTGAGATGGGCTGGCTGGAAAACGGCGGCCCCTGTCAGGCACTGGCTTATGCCGCCACGCCGCGGAAGCTAATTCGCTGGATTTTTGAGGAACGTTGCCGGAGGAGTCGCGGGTGGAGGGCTGAGATCGAGCCGATCCTGGAGTCCTGCGACTTTAACGAGGAGCGTCTGGCGGAATATAATCTGCATGGTATTCATGCCCATTTGCCGCGCAGCTATGCGATCGAGGATATTGTGACGCTGCCGGCCAATGTGATGATGGCTTTTGAGAATGGCGAAAACAAACGGCGGACGACTTTCCGCCGCTGGGGTCTGCCGACGATGTTGCTGGAAGATGAAAGTCTGGCTGACTTTCACTCCCGCATCCTGCGGACAGCCGGTGGCGAGGTCAAACGCAGCGAAAGGTGCCGGGTAAATGACATGGAGGCCTGTCGCTCGTTTTATAGCGGACCGCGGGAGCACCACATGGATCGCTTTATGGGGCGTCGCTGGCACAACGGGGTGGCGGTGATCTGGCACGACCGGGAGGCACGGCGACTCTATACCTTTGAGCAGATCGGCCCCGACACCAGTGCCGAACTCGACTTTACCGCCACCCTGCCGGGGCTGAAGCTGGAGCGGGATGAAAGCTGATCCATGCGCTGGATAATTTACAACATTCTTTTTGCGATCGGCTATTTTCTGATGATGCCGTCTTTTCTGCGGCGCATGTGGAAGAGAGGCGGCTATCGGGCTCATTTCGGCCAGCGGCTGGGACGTTACAAGCCCGAGGTGGCGGCGGCACTGGCGGCGCGAGAGCGGATCTGGGTTCATGCCGTGAGTGTCGGTGAGTCTTTTGTGGCGGGCAAGCTGCTGGAAGAGCTGCGGGGGCAGAGTCCTGACCTTGCCTTTGTGCTCTCCACCACCAGCTCGACCGGATATGAGGTCTGTCGTCAGTTTGTGAATGATGAAGATGTGCTGATCTATTTTCCGACCGATTTTCCGCATGTCGTGCGGCGTGCGCTTGACGTTGTTCGTCCGAAGGCGCTGGTGCTGACCGAATCCGAGCTATGGCTCAACATGCTGCGTGCCTGCGAACGGCGGGGCATTCCGCTGTATCTGGCCAACGGACGCATTTCGGACCGGTCTTTTCCGCGTTATCGGCTGCTGCGGGGATTTTTTGCCCCCGTGCTGCGCTCCTTCCGTCTGCTGATGGCACAGTACGAGATGGACCGGGAGCGGTTGATTGCGATGGGGGCGGATTCGGCCGCTGTACGTGTGATGGGCAACGTGAAGTTTGATGTAGTGCCGCCGGATGAGGCCGTGTGTCAGCGGATGGCGGCTGACCTGCGCAGCTACGGGTTTGCTGAGGGGGCAACGGTGCTGCTGGGGGCCTCGACCTGGCCGGGGGAAGAAGCCGTGCTGTTGCAGGCATATCGTGATTTGCGTGAGCGACATCCCGACTTGCGGCTGATTCTGGTGCCGCGTCATATGGAGCGGGGCGACGAGGTGGAAGCGGCGGTTGTGGCGGCAGGCTATGAGTGTCTGAGGCGCAGCCGAATCCTTCGGCAGGCGGATGGGCCGGGCGAAGTAGCGGACGATGCCGTGCTGCTGGCCGATACGACAGGCGAGCTGCTGGCCTTCCATACGTTGGCAACAGTGGTATTTGTAGGCAAAACTCTGGATCCAAGCATCGGCGGACAGAACATGATCGAGCCGGCGGCTTTGGGCCGGGCTGTGATCGTGGGGCCCCATACGGAAAACTTTGCCGGTGCCATGGCAATCCTGCGCGGGGCGGAGGCCCTGCGGGAGATTGCAGACGCCACAGAGCTTGCGTCGGAGATTGGCCGACTGTTGGATGATCCTGACGAACGGGCAGCCCTGGGGCAGCGGGCAGCAGAAACGGTTGTTGCCCAGGCAGGCGTAGTGTATCGTAGTGCTTCGGCCATTCTGGCTGATCTGGAGAAGGAAAAAGAATGAACAAGTCTGTGATGGGGCAGGTTGACAGGTGGCGGCAGGTTGGTCGCTGGCACGATGAGGCCGACTGGGTACGGGTACGGAGCCAGTTGCGGTTTGCCGAGTGGCTGGTGCAGCAGAATCCGGCGCAAACGGCGTGGCGTCAGAGTCTGGATGAGGCAACGGCACTCGTACTGCAGGGCGACGGGGCGGCACCCGGCAAAGTTGTGGAGCAGTTTGAAAAGCTGCTGGCTCCTCTCGCCGAGGCGGCCAAAAAACACGTGATCTACTGTGCCGGACATGCACATATCGACATGAACTGGCTCTGGGGCTGGCCGGAAACTGTAGCGGCGACGCTCGATACTTTCCGTACCATGCTCAAGTTGCTGGAAGAGTTTCCCGAGTTTCATTTCTGCCAGTCACAGGCCAGTGTCTATGCCATTGTGGAGGAGTTCGAGCCGGAGATGCTGGCGCGGATCGGTGAGCTGGTACGTGCCGGTCGCTGGGAGGTGACCGCCTCGCACTGGGTGGAGAACGACAACAACATTGCCGGGGCCGAGCCGCTCGTGCGCCACCTGCTGCAGACGCGCGCCTATATGCGTCAGCTCTTCGACCTGTCGGCTGAGGATGTCTGTGTCAACTGGACGCCCGACTCCTTCGGCCATGCCGCCACACTGCCGACTTATCTGGCACAGGGGGGCGTCCGGCACGTTTATATGCACCGGCCGGGTGATCTGAATCAGCCGGTACCGGAAGCCTTCTGGTGGCAGGGTCTGGACGGTGCCCGTGTCCTGGTGCGCAACGACTACAAGCGTAACTACAATGCTGTGATCGAGCCGACTCTGCCGCTTGATGCACTGTTTGAGATGAAGGAGTCGGTGGGACTCGACTTTACGATGCTGGTTTTCGGTGTCGGCGATCATGGGGGAGGGCCGACCAGGCGCGACCTGCTGATGATGCGGGAGATGAACCAGTGGCCGATTTATCCGGCACTGGTGCCAGCTACGACAAGGACATTTTTTGAGCGACTGGAAAGCGAAGGGGCTGACCTGCCGGTTATTGAGGGCGAGCTGAACTTTGAGTTTTCCGGCTGTTATACCTCGCAATCGTTGATCAAACGTGCCAATCGTTTCGGCGAGGCCCGCATGCTCGATGTCGAGGCGGCGGCCGTGATGGCACAGGGGACGGGTGGAGCGGCGGTTGAGAAGAAACGTCTCGATGCCAACTGGCGGCGGGTACTTTTCTCACACTTCCACGACATTCTGCCTGGCTCATGTGTCCGTGATGTAAGGCTCTACTGTCATGGGCAGTTCCAGGATACGATGGCCTTTACAACCACGGCGACGAGCCAGATGCTGCAGGCTGTCGCTGCGCGGGTGGCAACCGACAGCTTTGACCTGCCGGCTTTCGAGCCAGGCGAGGTGCCGTCGCTCTTCCTGAGCGAAGGCTTCGGAGGCGGCTCGGGGATTGCAGCGGTGGAAGGTCAGCTCAGCAAGCCCCACGGCCATGGACTTTCGCCGATACGGCCCTTTGTGGTTTTCAACACGACCGGTGCCGAACGGCATGAAGTAGTAGAATTTATGCTCTGGGATCGGGAGTTTCCGGAAACTGCGGCAGCTTTTGACAAAAAAATGTTTGAAGCACAACTGTCCGATGGCAGCTTTGTGTATGTCCAGAAGACAGGTTCGGGCCACGAATGGGGGCACAGGTACCAGCGTTATGCCGTGGCGTTGACGGTGCCGCCCTTCGGCTATACCAGCCTGGCTTTCCGCGAAGTGCTGGAGGCACCGGTTGCACCTGAGAGCGGGGCAAAGCTGATCGAGCCGGAGCATCACTGTTATTATACGCGGCATGAGCGGCCGGCGATCGGTCTCGAGAACGACTATCTGCGCTTTGAAATCGATCCGGCAACGGGTTTCGGTTTCTCGCTGGTGGATCGTGAGAGCGATACCGAGCTGCTGGATGCCGAGATCGGTCTGGGGCTCGAATATTCGGTTGAATTGCCGGGGACCATGAATGCCTGGGTGATCAACCATGCCCGGCCGTCGGTGCTGCCTGAGCTGGTTTCTTATAAAAGCCTCGCCAAGGGTCCGACCCTTGCCGGAATCGAACTGGAATACAGGATTGAGTCGTCGCGGGCAAAGCTGCGTTACTGGCTGGCTGCGGGCGAATGTCAGTTGCGGGTGGAGTTCGAAGCCGACTGGCTCGAGGCCGGCAACGAGCAGAAGGGTGTCCCCAACCTGCGCCTGGTGCTGGGAACGTTGCTGGAAAATCCGCTTGTTTCCTATGAGATTCCCTTTGGCTGGATCGACCGTGAGACTGAACCTGATTACGAAGTACCGGCCCTGCGCTGGGCATTGATGGAGTCGGAGAACAGTGACTTCGGTCTGCTGCTGCTCAACGACTGCAAGCATGGTCATGCCGTGACCGACAGTACGATGCGGGTTAATCTGATCCGTTCGAGCTACAACCCCGATCCCTTCCCCGAACTGGGTGAACATAAGGCGGCATTTGCCCTCGCGGTCGTGCCGCAGGGAGTTTGCAAGAGCGATGTGATTGCGGCCGGCCAGAGTTTCAACCATCCGCTGCTGGTGCAGGGAGCCGAAGTGCAATCCGGTGAGTTGGCCAACGAGAATGCGCTGGTCGATGTTGTCGGCGAAGGTGTCGTGCTTTCGAGCGTAAAGCTGGCCGACGATGGCGAGGGACTGGTCTTGCGGGTCTGTAATGTGACCGATGAGGAGACTGAAGTTATGCTGGTCTTCAACAAGCTGCTGGGCAAGCCTTCAGTGGCGCAGCAGGTTGATCTGCTGGAGCGACCGCTTGCAGACGGAGACCTCTCCATCGAAGGAGCCAGTGTGCGGCTCAAGGTTCCCGCGCGGGGAATCGCCAGTTGCCGTGTGAAAGTGGGGTAGGGTGTTGTGACGGAAGAACAAATGGAACAGAACGTTGAACTGGTCATAGTCGGGTCGGTGGGAATCGACGAGATTACCACACCGCTCGAAAAACGCAGCGAAGTGCCGGGCGGGGCAGCCACCCATGCCAGTGCGGCGGCCTCGTTTTTTGCCACAACCGGCCTCGTGGGGGTTGTTGGCGACGACTTTCCGGTAGCCGAAAAGGAACGGCTGGAACGGTTTGGTATCGATCTCGCCGGTTTGCAGCAGCAGCCGGGAAGTACCTTCCGCTGGTCGGGGATCTATGAGGATGACTTTGTCAACCGTCGCACTCTTTCGACGGAACTCGGTGTTTTTGCCGACTTCCGGCCCGAGCTGCCGCAGCATTTTCGTCAGGCCGGTTTTCTGCTGCTGGGCAACATTAGTCCCGAGCTGCAGTTGCTGGTGCTGGACCAGATGCCGCAGGCCAAGTTTGTCGCGGTCGATACGATGGACCTCTGGATCAATATCGCCCGCGACAAGCTGCTCGAGGTTATCCGGCGGACGACGATGCTGACGGTCAATGACTCTGAAGCACGTCTGCTGACCGGGTGTCATAATCTGCGCGACTGTGCCGCGGCTCTGCTGGAGCTGGGGCCGCGGCTGGTGGTGATTAAGAAGGGCGAACATGGCTCGATGTTGTTTGCCGAAGGCCAGACCATGCTGCTGCCGGCCTATCCTGTGCGGGCGGTGATCGACCCGACGGGAGCCGGCGACACATTTGCCGGTGCCTGTCTGGGATATCTGGCGTCTCGTGGTTCGGTGGCGCTGGAGGATGTCGTGCGCGGTTTGCAGTATGGTGCAACTGTCGCCTCATTCGGCGTCGAAGCCTTCGGTCTGGAGGCACTCGAAAAGATCGACCGGGCACAGATCGAACAGCGGCTGGACAGATTGAATGACATGTTTCGCAGCCGGCCGCCGACGTCGCGTACCGGCGTGGCGAGCCGCCGGACGGCGGATGGGAAGAAAACTTATCACCGGGTACTGACGATTGCCGGCTCGGACAGTGGAGGCGGGGCGGGTATCCAGGCCGACCTCAAGGCGTTTTCGGCCCTGGAGTGTTACGGCATGAGCGTAATCTGTGCCCTGACGGCGCAAAACACCCTGGGAGTGACAGCCATCCATGATGTTCCGGCGGAGTTTGTCGGGGAACAGATCGATGCCGTGCTGGAAGATATCGGGGTCGATGCGGTCAAGGTCGGCATGTTGCAGTCGCCGGAAATTGTGCGTACGGTAGCGGCCAAACTCAAAGCTGCCGGGGTCGAAAAGATTGTAGTCGATCCGGTGATGATAGCCAAAAGCGGTCACAAACTGCTGCAGGATGATGCGGTTCAGGCTGTGCGTGAGGTCTTGCTGCCGCTGGCGAGCGTGATCACCCCCAACTTGCCCGAAACGGAAGTACTGACAGGCCAACCGGTGACAACGGAAGAACAGATGCGGGAAGCGGCGCAACAACTTGTTGAAATGGGAGCCGCAGCGGCCCTGGTGAAGGGCGGGCATCTCGACGGCAAGGACTGCAACGACTGTCTCGTGGTGCGGGAGCCGGATGGCAGTCTGAGCTGTACCTGGCTGTATGAAGAGCGGGTGGAGACAACCAATAATCACGGTACAGGCTGTACCCTCTCATCGGCGATTGCGGCTTTTCTGGCACGGGGTCTCTCCATTAAGGACGCTGTGGCGGCCGGCAAGTCGTACCTCACGACAGCCTTGCAGGCCGGAGCGGCCTACCGTCTCGGTCAGGGACATGGGCCGGTGCATCACTTTGCCGAAGTCTGGAGCGAAGACCCGGCGTAAAGCCGCATCAGCGGATAATGATCACTGTTTCGGCCGGCGGTGCGGCGGTGATCAGAACTTCGGTAGCGGTAAGGGTCACAACGTATCCTTCGTTGACGCTGGAGAACTCACCACTGATGGTGCCGACGCTGGACAGGGCCACAATGGGCTCTTCGCCTGCGTTTCCGCTCAGGATAAGGTTGGCGTTGTCGAGCAAGATATCGCCCCCAATCGTGAGGCCGCCCTGATCCAGGTCGACGACCAGGGTTCCACCGAGAGTGAGGTCATGGGCAATGCTACCGTTGCCGGCGATCTGTCCGTTGGCAGTCACGCTGACGTTACGCCCCAGTGTGGCGTTGACTGTCAGTGTGCCTTCTTCAATCCGCGCGCCGCCCCACAAGCTGTTATGGCCTTCCAGAGTCCAGTTGCCGGACCCCTGTTTGACCAGGGTTCCCAGCGGCAGGTCGATCGTTCCCTGGATGATCGCATCTCCACTGCCGGTCAGGGTCAGTTCGTGGTCTCTGCCTGAGCCGGGAGTCAGAAATGTCTCGGCAGTCAGAACCAATGGTCCTGAGCCGGAGGCGTCGATGCTGCCGTTGCCGCGCAGTGTGATCTTCCTGTCGCTCGTATCGCCGTCGCCGGTGTATTTGAGTGTGGCACTGTTGAGGCTGATGCTTGAACCATAGCCGCCCGGAGTTTTATTGTTGGCGTTGCCCATGGCTGACAAGGTCAGGGTGCCTTCATACAGTTGGAGATAGCTGAAAAAGTTGTCTTCATTGGTCAGGATCAGCTCGCCGGGTCCGCTTTTGGTCAGGCCGGTGCCGGCGGAATAGCTGTTGATGACAGTCGATATTATCAGTGGGGCCGCGGTATTGTACTGATGGACATGCAGGTAGCCGTTTTGCCCACCGGGACAGAGAATGCCCGTTCCATTGATTTCGGCGGTATTTTCACCGAGGTTGGGCGTCACCAAAATGGCACCCTTGTAGCCATTGTCGTAATCGGTATCGCCACGCAGCATCAGGTTTGCATTGAGTGTCAGGCTTCCACCGGCGGGGTTGTTGAACCGGATGGCGGCAGCCGTCTCACTGCTGGAGAGGGTCGAGGCAGCGGGCAGGTCAACAATCTCGTAGCTGCCACTGACGAAAGCTGTCGCGTATTCCCCGTCGGGTAGCGGCTCGATCGCATAATAGCCAGCATCATCAGGCAGGTTGGCGGCTCGCGCAAAGCTGCTGCCATGCCAGGTGTTGAGACCGGCCAGGAGGGCGATGTTTTTGCCGGTGTTGGGTGTGAGAACTTTGATGGCCGCATTTGGTCCCGGTGCAAAGTCGACTGTGGAACTGGAATCGTGGCTGATGGTATCGGCCAACAGGGTGGCGGACTGGCTGCCAGCGGCTGTAACAGTGATACGGCTGCTGCTGCTGGTTGTTTCGACATTGCCATAACCGGTTTTGAGGGCTCCGACTTTCTCCACTGTGTCGGCACTGGCGTTTCCGAGAAGTGTCAGGTTGCGGCTGACGGATAAATCTGCGCTGTCGGCTATTTTTTCACTGTTGTCGACACGATAATCCAGTATAAGTGTACCACCGGATGTGGCCCAGGGACCTTCATAAGCGGAACTGCCTGCAAAAGTGAGGCTGCCAGCGCCGGTTTTGAAAATACGGTGACTTGAAGTAGCGGGAGTGATGTCGCCATTAAGAACAATGTCTCCCGGGCCGCCGAACTGAACCACATTGCCAGCGGTGCCTATCTGGGTGAGGTTGCAATCGAGGACAGCCGTTTTGCTGCGGTTGGAGTTGCGGATGCCGCCGCTCCCCTCGACGCCACTCGAGTTATTAAACACCAGCCTGTAGCCGGAAACTTCGTGCCCGTTGAGGTCCAGCGAACCCGCCGAAATGCCGAAATATGCGCTCTCGAGCGTGGCCAGGGCAATTGCAGCACCGAGGTTCAACATGCCCGCATCAACGCCGATCTTGCCACTGATATTCATTCCGCCGCGGACAATTAAAGCCCCTGCGCCAGCTTTGGTAAAACCTCTACCATCCGTGGTTTCTGAAATCGGACCATAGAAATCGACCACAACATTCTCCATAATGTTGAAATTGAGCGAGTTTGAGCTGCGACCGCCGACTGCGGCCGGCACTTTGTAGGTATAGGCGGCACCATCCGGCGAATTGAAGCGCATGCTGCCATAGCCGGTATAAAAATATTCTTCCATGAGTTCGGTCGGGAAAGTTCCCAGCGTCTCAATGCCGAAGAACGAGGCCGTCGCCTGGTTGTTGCGCCAGCCGCCGGTAGTAGTGACCGGACTGCGGAACTCGATTATTCCATGGAGATTGGCGGCAAAAGAGCGGCTGCCACCAGTTTCACTCATGCCACCCTCAATCCGTACCCTGAAATTGGAGTTGCCCGGCGACCACCCCGAACTGGAGTTGAGGATCAGGTGGTTTTTGAAAGTTACTATCTGGAGTGAATCGGGGTTGCTGATGATATTGATAGTTGTGAATTGAAGCGGCTGGCCATCAATTGTAAAAGTGGTCAGATCCGAGTCAAAATGCAACTTTTTGATGGCGAGTGCAGGGATATCCTGATTGGTCGGCATGAAAGGCTGTGTGGTCAGCAACAGGTCGCTGTTTTGCAGTTGTGAGACATCGGTCGGTACGTTGCCGGTAGCGTCTGCTTCGCTGTTCCAGTTCGACAGGTCGGACCAGGAGCTGGACGAAGTACCGGTCCAGTACCAATCCTGTGCCAGCAGACCCGTTGCGCTGGCGAAAAGTATAAACATTAACCCGCAACCGGGCAAACGTGCAAACGAACTTCTGAGAGCCAGTGGACGATCAGTATTCATGACAACCTCATTCCTGCAGGAAAGATTAAACAGTACAGCCAAACTTTCGTGTCGCTAACATATCAGTGTCATGTGACTCCAGTCAATGCCAAAACTGTGGAAGATTTTGCTCTCTCATGCGCAAATCCTTGCAATTGCGGCTTGTCCGCCTTCGCCAAGGCTACGGCGCGACACGCGGGGACGCTTGCTCTCCGTCATAACCTGGACCGGTCATGTCAAATTGGAGGGCTCCCGCTTAACTCTCGCAGTTTTTTATCTGCAGTGGTACAGTTATGCGGCAACAGGAGATGTATGGCATGAGATCTTTCAATCTTTGAATGGTGATCAGGAGCGATTATGTATTTTCAGCCTTTTCATGAGTTATTTCCCGAAGTAGCGGTCAAAGAAACCCGCAGCATTACGCTGCTTGAGCCTCAGGACGGGCTCCCGGCAGGCAGTTATGCCTTTATCGAAACTTTTTGCAACAAGCCTGGATGTGATTGCCGTCGTGTTCTTTTCACAGTCGTGAAAGATGGCTTGGAAAACGAGGTCGCAACGATCGGCTGGGGCTGGGAACCGCTTGAGTTTTATGCCAAATGGATGTACTGGGATCCAGACCCCGAGTCTGTCAAGGACCTCAAGGGCCCCAGTCTGAACCTTTTGTCGGTGCAGAGTGAACTTGCTGAAGGAGCACTGAAGCTTTGCCGCGATGTTCTGATTCAAGATCCTGTGTTTGTAGAAAGGATCGTCAGGCATTATCGTATGTTCCGGTCCCGGATCGACAAATCATCCAACAGGACAGCCGCCTCCAGTAAATCAATACAAAAAAATCGTGAAAAAGCCAAAAGGGCACGTAAAGCCCGGCAAGCAGCACGTCGGAGAAATCGGAAATGAATCGACTCCGGTCTGCTGTCGAGAGTGCAAACCGGTGAGTTCGCAGAGGTTTAAAATGTCTGAAGCAAAAGTACAGATCGGCGGCCTGGGGGCTGTAACTCCCTATGGCATCGGTGTTGATGTTTTCTGGCAAGCCTTGCTGGAAGGACGTAGCGCCATTACGCCCCTGACCGTGTTTGATAGCAGCAATTATCTTTACCAGCAGGCGGGCCAGGTGACGGACAAAGACCTGGCGACATTAAGGCAGGAGTGGTCGTCGGTTGAAGAACGGGCGACGCTCTTTGCTCTCGCTGCCGGGCATGAAGCGTTGCAGATGGCGGGGCTGGACGCTGCCGATTGTGAGGAAACAGCCCTGATCATGGCCACCAACTTCGGAGGGTTGGCCACTGGTGAAGCGCTGTTGTGTCAGACACTAAATGAAGAGCCTCCGGCAGGCGGCTTTGCAGCCGAAGCTCTGCAGGAGGCCGATCCTTCACATGCCATGCGGCTGGTCGGGGAAAAGCTTGGTTGTTGCGGTCCGGCGGCGGTGCTTTCGCTCTCCTGCAGCTCGGGCACTGCGGCAATTGCCCGTGCCGCGGACTGGATTCTTCTGGGGCGGGCCGCCAGGGTGCTCGTGATCGGCTACGATGCCATCTCACGGGTGGCCTGGTCCGGGCTCTGTGCCCTGCGGACCATGAGCAGCGATGCCGTGAGACCGTTTGACAGTAGCCGCTCGGGAACAATTTTCAGCGAAGGGGCGGCGGCGGTACTGCTCGAGAGTGCAGATGCAGCGGCCCGGCGCGGCGGCAGCAAGTTGGCCAGCCTTGTGGGCTGGGCAACCGGCAACAACGGAACGCACATGACGGCTCCGGCACCGGAGGGCGCCGGTTCGGCCGACGTGATGCAACGTGCCTTGAAGCAGAGTGGTCTGGCGGGTGAGCAGATCAGTCACTTCAATGCCCATGGCACCGCCACCAAACTGAACGACAGTACCGAAGCGGCCGCGCTGCATACAGTCCTCGGCGACCATGCGGCCCACGTACCGACCACCTCCAACAAGGGAGCCGTCGGACACCTGATGGGTGCTGCCGGTACGGCGGAAGCCATCTCGGCGATCCAGACGCTGCGCACCGGACTGGTGCCGCCGACTGCCAACCTGGCCGAACTGGATCCCGACTGTCCACTTGATGTCGTTGTCGGGGAGCCGCGCAAAATTGCGCCGGGAGCGGTCATTTCGAACTCGGCCGGCATTGGCGGCACCAATGCTGCTGTAGTTTTTGCTACGTGATAAAACCGTCCTACAGAAAAGCCGGATGAGCAAAGCCAGACTCTTCAAACAGATCGACAGCCTCTTCGGCCCCTTGTTGTGCCGGCTGTTTGCCCGTCCGCAACGTACGGTGGACTATCCGGCACTTGATGAGGTCGAGGGTCCGCTTCTCGTGATCCGGCCCGGCGGGATTGGCGATGCCGTACTGCTGCTGCCGCTGCTGGCGGCTTTGCGCGAGACTTTCTCCGGTCGGGAGATCGATCTGCTCTGCGAAGCACGTAACCGTGCGGTTGCCGGGCTGGCTTTTCCCGAAGTTCACACCATGTGCTACGATGTCGAACCTTTTGGCGTGCTGCGCAGATTGCGCCAGCGCGGTTATGCCGCTGTTTTCGACAGTGAGCAGTATCACCATTTTTCAGGTATTCTGGCCGCCTGGAGCCGGGCACCGCTGCGGGTCGGCTTCAAGATCAATGCCAGGCGTAATGCCCTCTATACTCATCTCGTGAGTTACGATCTGGATGGCCCTGAAGAGCAGCAGTTCGGTCGTCTCTTGGCGGCATTGTGTGGCAGAGTCCCGACTCTGCCACCGAAAGAGGGAATTCTGGCCGGGGTGGCACTGGCAAAAAAAACACTGCACGGATTGGATCATGCAACTTCTTATGCAGTCATTCACACCGGCAGCAGCGTTGCGGCCAAACAGTGGCCAGCGGCACGTTATGCCGGACTGTGCGAGCGGCTGACGAACGAGCTGGGGCTGAAACTGGTGTTGGTCGGGGGTATGGAAGACCGTGAATTTGCAGCCTCTGTAAGTCGGGTGGCAGCCTGTAAAATGATCGATCTGACCGGAAAGTTGAGCCTCGAAGAAGTAGCGGCGCTGAGCCGGGATGCCACGATTTTCATCGGTCCCGATTCGGGGATCGCACATCTGGCGACGGCTGTCGGAGCCAGTGCTGTGGTCTTGTTCGGACCCAGTGATCAGGCCAAGTGGGGACCGGGCAAAAACGGGGTTGCCGTGCGTCATCCCGTGCCCTGCGGCCCTTGTGCAATTTTTGGCTATAACAAACCCTGTCTGACCTTTGCCTGTATGGATCGTATCAGCATCGAACAGGTTTTTGTGGCTGTGCGTGATCTGCTGGATCGGCAGGGGAAAGCTGATTAAAAGAAAAGAGGCGGAGCCCTGCGGGCACCGCCTCCAAGCTTTATTTACATCGAGTTGATGGCTGTCGTTACCAGCGCGGTGCACCGCGATCACGACGGTCACGGCCATAGCCACCACCACCGCCACCACCACCACCGTATCCGCCACCATAGCCACCGCCACCGCGGCGATCTTCGCGCGGACGCGGCTGTGATTCGTTGACCCGCAGGGCGCGTCCATCAACTTCGCGTCCGTTGATGGCGTTAATGGCTGCTTCGGCCTCATCCTTGTTCGGCATCTCGACGAACCCGAACCCTTTGCTCCGACCGCTCATGCGATCGGTACATACGCGCGCCGATGAAACTGTTCCATACGCTTCAAAAAGTTCGCGTAATTCGTCGTCGTTTGTCGCGTAAGCGAGATTGCCTACATAGATGTCCATGCTTCTATCCTTCTACTGTGTCTGCCGCCATGCGCTAATTGTGTGTGTGTGTTTCTCTGGCAGAACGTGCCGCATGGCCGGCTCCGTCCTCAAGGCCTGTAAAGCCTATGCGCGTTGTCTTGCCCGCACCGTGCGGGCGACGCACGTTCGCGCGCCGAAGTTGCTGATTTGCACCTCTTTGGGGTGAATATAATTAAGACACGGCACGGCTACACCGGTGCCACTGAAAAGAGAAGGAGACTGCCCGAGGGGGGTACTCAAATTAACTGCCAGCA
The DNA here is from genome assembly GCA_964565855.1 of uncultured Lentisphaerales bacterium. Taxonomy (GTDB): domain Bacteria; phylum Verrucomicrobiota; class Kiritimatiellia; order RFP12; family JAZUKQ01; genus CAZMGQ01. The sequence continues at coordinate 14,461 of CAZMGQ010000010.1, forward strand.
CGATCAAGTGTTGAACTCTCTTGCAATGTCCCTGCCGGACGATCTGTCGTTCATGGCGCAATACCCCCGCAATTGCGGGCCTCTGGTAGAAACAGACACTATGCCGTCTCACGGGGCTACATTAACTGATCTGTGATTTGCAATGCAAGCTTTTTTTATGGTTTTTTTTATGAAACATGCAATTTCATTTGCGCAAAGGGTGCGCGGGGCGTTTGGACTCCATCATAAATCTGAGTGGGGCGTGTGAAATTGGAGGGTGAGTGTCCTCACGAACCGCAATTGCATGTACTTGCGCATAGGAGTGCAAAATGTCTCGCAGTTTAGGGGGCTCGGGTTGGAGGTTGTCCGGTGACCTCTCTCTGGGCTATCATAAAGGAAGTTTTCAGCATGAGACCTTTATTGAGGAGCAGCAAAATGGGTAACGAACTCAATGAATTGACTGGCCCGACCAATGTCGAAGGACGTGATATCAATGTAATTGAAAAACAGTTGCCGGTAAAAGTAGGTGTCGGTTCGACGATTTTCGAAATTGTCCTCTGGCTCCTCTTCATCATTCCGGGGCTGGTTTTTCTGTTTATGAAGATCAGTGCCCGCAACTATTTCCGCAAGTTGCAACAGAAGCTGCAGGCCGATGCCTCACAGATCGACAACTACCTGGAGCAGCGGGTACAGATACTGCAGAACGTGGCACCGCTGCTGGAGCGGGCTATCGATCTCGACAAGGATGTCATGAAGTCCGTCGCAGCCTTCCGTGGCGGAGCGCGGGGCGATGCTGCACGTAACGTGGTTTCGCAGCAACTCGATGTGACTTTCGGACGCCTATTCCCGCAGGTCGAGGCCTATCCTGACCTGAAGGCCCATGCGGCCATCGCCGATGCGATGCGTCAGAACAGCTATCTGCAGAAAGAGATCACGGCAGCCCGTAGTCTCTACAACGACACGGTCAATATCTGGAACAGCGACATCTACTCCTGGCCGACCAAGATGATCGTGGCCGCCCGTGCCGGTTATACGACGCGCATTCCCTTTACAGCTTCGGCTGAAGTCAAGAACCAGGCCCGGGGCACTTTCTTTTGACGCATGACATCTATGAGCCGCTGGCGCTTTTTCGCGATCAGCTCAGGGAGACGCACCAGCAGAACGTAGCCACCTTTTTCGAAGAGCTGGTGCAGCGTTCGGGTGTCGATGAGCCGGCCAACGCAGCGATAGTCAGCGAGATCCGCCAGTTGGAAGAACAGGTGGCGGAGGCCGAAGCCCGCGAATCCAGGTGGCGGACGGTCAGGACGCTGCTTTGGATCATTTCTGCCATCAGCGGCGTGGCCGGTGGTGTGCTGATCGGAGAAACCCTCTGGGCCATCATCGGTTTTGCCCTGGCGGTGCTGGGGGTTTATCTGGCCCTGGGGCAGGTGCGGCCGTTGCTGAAGTTGCTGGCGGAAAAAACGGGCGAACTGCGGCGTCAGTTGAGCGAAAAGACTGACGAAGCCTGGGAACAGATGGCCCCCCTGAACCGACTCTACGACTGGGGCATGACCGCCAGCCTGATTCAGCAGACAGTGCCGCGACTCGAACTCGATTCCTTCTTTACCAATGGCCGACTGGGTGAGCTGCGGCGCGAATTCAAGCTCCCGGACAGCTTCAATCAGAACCGTTCGGTGCTCTTTGCACAGAGTGGTGCCATCAACGGCAACCCCTTTGTGCTGGGTGAGACGCTCAACTTTCAGATGGGC
>CAZMGQ010000011.1:0-16099 GCA_964565855.1 uncultured Lentisphaerales bacterium
CACTGAGTTCCACCGCATCGAAACCTTCTTCGCCGGTCAGAAATCCCAGTTGAGAAGTTACGCTGAAAGCAGGCCGGTCGATATGCGCCGCTACCACCAGCGCCCCGGCCTCCCGTGCCCGTATCACTGCCGAGATCATGTCCCAGCGACTGGCGATGGCCAGCATCTGCGACTCGAAACCGAGGACATTCTCATAGGCATCGACAATGATCTGTTCGCCGAAGATCTCTGTGTTGTTTGCGCGCCGTGGCAGAGTTGCCATAAAGCGTTCGCCAAACTCCATCGCCGGTTCAAGCTGGTCGAAAAGTGCCAGCACATGAACTTCTTCGGCAACACTCATTTCCAGCCCGAACCAGGCGACCAACCCCTCTTCACGGCAGCACTGTGCCAGCGCCGGTGAGTTCTGTGTGCTCTGGTGATCTGTCAGGGCTATGGCATTCAGTCCCAGCTCCTTGGCCCGTTGAACAATGGTACGGGGTGACATGTCCAGGCAGCCGCAGGGCGAGAGACAGGAATGCAGGTGCAGATCGAAGCGAAAAGTTTGCAACGCCATAATCGGAAATTATCGTCAGAACGTAGCCAGGTCCAGTGCGGCGGCTGTGACCGATGCCACCGAAGGCAACATGGCGGCTTCCAGCGTCCTGGCCGCCGGCACCGGTGCATCAGGCGCAGTCAGTCGGCGCATCGGCGCAGTAAGCTGGCCCGTCACCTGTTCCTGAATCCGGAAGCCGATCTCGCCAGCCACTCCTCCAGTCATCGGCCCCTCTTCTACAATCAGCACCCTTCCCGTACGTGCCACCGATTGGCAGACGGTATCCATGTCTAGAGGTGCCAGGGTACGCAGATCAATTACTTCGACCGAAATCTCTTCACTCTCGAGCTGTGCCGCCGCCTGTTCGGCCAGCAGAACAGCATGGGACCAGGCGACGATCGTCAGATCTTCACCCCGACGGGCAACCCGGGCCTTGCCGAAAGGCACCGGCTCCGGCAGCGTGGCTGGCACGGCAAAACGGCGCGGATAGAGCAGCTTGTGCTCGCAGAAGATAACCGGATCTTCACCTGTCAGAGCCGTTTGCAGGAGGCCCGAGGCATCGGCAGCCGTGGCCGGACAGACGATCTGAATGCCGGGAATGGTGAGCAGCAGCGATTCAAAACACTGTGAATGAGTCGCCCCATAGCCGCGACCGCCGCCCGTCGGGGTACGCAGCACAAAGGGGGCTGTCTGTTGGCCCTGGTGCACGTAGCGCAGCTTGGATGCCTGATTGATCAGTTGATCCAGTGCCAGCGTCAAAAAATCCATGAACATGATCTCGACCACGGGGCGGAGTCCGGACAGTGCCGCACCGATCGCCATGCCGACAATCGTAGCTTCGGAAATGGGCGTATCGCGGACACGCTCGGGGCCGAACTCGTCGATCAGTCCGCGCGTGACACCGAAGGCACCGCCATAGGTGCCGATGTCCTCCCCCAGCAGAAATACACGTGGGTCGTTCCGCAGGGCAGCGGCCAGAGTTTCGCGGATCAGGGTGGTATAAGTTTCGTTGCGCATGGTCATTTTATATCAGTATTTACAGGCCAGGACACCGCAGGTGGCGGTAGCGAGGTCGGGCAACGGACTTGCCTCGGCAAAGGCGATGGCGGCGACAATCTCGTCTTCGGCGGCCGCGCGGGCTGCGTCGCGTTCCGCCTCCGTCAGCTCCAGACGATTCTCCAGCAGGGTAATAGGGTCGCGCTTCCAGGCTTCGGCCTCTTCGTCGCGACTGCGGTAGACGCGCGGATCGCCTTTGGAATGCCCCGAGAGCCGGTAGGTGCGCAGCTCCACAAACGCCGGCCCCTCTTCTCTTGCATGGGCGAGTGCCTCCTTGAGCGTCTGCCAGACAGCCACCACATCGTTGCCATCGGCCTGGCTGGTGGCGATGCCGTAGGTTGCCGCCCGTGGCACCAGATTATCGCTGCCAGCCACGGCCTGATCCGTGGGGGTGGACATGCCGTAGCCGTTATTTTCGCAGAGAAAGACCACCGGCAGTTTCCAGAGAGCAGCGAGGTTGAGCGACTCGTGGAGCACTCCCTGCGAAGAGGCTCCGTCGCCGAAAATTGTTATGATTGCCCCGGGCTCCCGCTTCATACGAAACGCCAGGGCCACGCCGGTTGCCAGCGGCAGACTGCCGGCTGTGATGCCGTTGGCCCCTAGAAAGCCCAGCGACGGATCGGCCATCATCTGACTGCCCGCCCGGCCGCCGCCATAGCCATCGGCACGGCCGAAAAACTCCGCCATCATACGGCCGGGATCGGCTCCCAGCGCCAGAAAATGCCCGTGACCACGGTGGGTACTGGTGACGAGGTCGCCTTTTTTGATGGCGGCGGCCATTCCCACCGCCGCAGCCTCCTGGCCGATAGCCGGGTGAGCCGTGCCGCCGATCCGCCCTTCGGTGAAGAGGCGCTCAATCGCCATTTCGAAGTGACGTATCCGCAACATCCGCCGATGCCATTCGAACAGTGTTGCAGGCGGTGGCACTTCAAATGTGTCCATCAATTCCGTTTCCTGCTTCATGCTTTTATATAATACCCGATTTATCCTCATTGCGAAAGCCAAGGCCGGAAGAGCTTAAAGAAAGGGGAGACGACCGCAAGATCGTCTCCCCGAATGATTGACTACAAAAAGTCAGTAACTGCAAGCCTTACTTGGCGGGCAGCACCACGATATCAAGGTCGGTAAAGTTGCCTCCCCTCATAAACTTGGAGGAGTCATACATGGCCTTGCCGGGAACCTGGAAAGCAGACTGTCCCTTGGTCACCACCACAATCCTTCCCTTACCGAAAGGCTTGGCGGTAACACTGAGCTTTTCACTCCAGTTGTTTTTGGGAGTCTCAGCACCGGCACTTGACGGAGAAGCAGACGTAAGGTCACTGTCCTCGATACTGAGGTTGCAGCTCCACATAAAGGGTGTGTCGCCACTCACGTTATCATTCAAACCGGAAACAATGGACCAGGCGTTGTAGCCGCCATTATTGTCATCGAACAGTTGCCTGTCATGACCGGCCGACCTGATGCCTGCTCCGGCGAAAATCGAGTAATCCAGGTCGTCAACAAGCCTGAATTCGACCATATCGCCAAAGTAGTCGTTCGAGTAACCGGTGGAGTAAGGACCACAGTCTTTCTGTTCGCCACTGGCCGAAACACCGCTGAGCTTGGTCGTTTTGTCAGGCCAGATGGGCGCTTCGTTGTAAGACTCACGTTCGATATTGGCCGACACGATGGCCTGCACAATGTTTTTGCCGTTGCTGGTCAGCGAAGTCGCCTGTGCCCTCTGCAATGCCGACGTAATTGTCGGGAAAAGCAGGCCAGCCAGGATGCCGATAATGGCAATCACGACCAACAGCTCAATCAGCGTGAATCCGTGTTTTTTGGTTGTGTTCATGGTTTTCCTCATGGTTCATAGAGTTCAGAGTGAGGCCTCGGGCCTCGCCTGTTAGCTTGCCACCGCAACCTCCATATAGTCAACGTATATTTTACGCCTGCCGCCTACTCCTCAGCTTTGGTCGCTGCCCGGCTCCTTGACAAATAACGCGGTCAAACAGCATGATTGACCCATGTTACAAGAGCAACCAGATGACAGGTACCCGCAACCCGTCCCGGGAACTGCCCGGAGCGGCCTGCCAATGCGGGCCGTAACGGCTATTCTGGTCGTCTGTATTGCCGTCGTCGCCGCCACGGCCCTGATGCTGCTGCGGTCCCTCCATCAGCGGACCACGCGCCGTCTGGCCGCCAGCTCTTTTCTCGAAAAGGGCCGGGCGCTGGCCTCCACCCTCTCCGAAAGCTGCCTCCCCGCTGCCGATGAGGACGATGCGGCGATGTGGCAGCGTTTGAACTGGTTTTTCGACACAATGGCCGATGCCGACCCCACGCTGGAGAGCCTGAGCATCGAGAGCGACGGTGTGACGGTCTTCGAGCGGCAGGCGACGCTGCGCAGCTTCGACTCCGCCGCTGAGCCCCGCTCCCCGGCAAACTCTGCCCCCATCGAAACTGAACATGTCCTGCAGGATGTCGGCGGACATTCCGTGCCCCTGGTCATGTTCACCCGCCGTCTGCCGGACGATGCCAGCGGTAGCGGTCGCATACTGCAGCTCGGCCTGCGGCAGGATGCACTGGCCCAGGACGAGCAACTGGCGGGTTCGGCTGTCAAAACGATGTTTTATGTGGCTCTGACAACACACATTGTCTCGCTGGGAACACTGCTCGGCATCATATTCTGGCTGATGGGACGCGAAAAGCAGCGTGAGGAACGCCGCCGTCAGGAGGAGCATCTGGCTTTTGCCGGCATGATGGCGAATGGTGTGGTGCACGATTTCCGCAACCCGATGTCGGCCGTACGGCTGGACGCACAGATGCTGGAACGTGAAGCCGCCAAGCCCACGGCTTCCGCCGACCGCATGACCGAACTGGCAGGCCGCATCAGAACAACACTCGACCGCATCGAAAATGTTTTTCAGGAGTTTTTCTTCCTCTCGCAGCCCTCCCGCAGCGATCCGGAAACACTCGATCTGGCAGTCTGTCTGAATGATTGTGTCAAGATCCTCGAAGCTCGTTTCGAAGCTGCCGGAGTGACAGTCGTTTTTGAGCCGCTACCGGAGCCGTGTCTCGTCCATGCCTGTGACGCCCCCCTGCGCCGTGCCCTCCTAAACGTGCTGGGCAATGCCCTGGCATTTTCACCACACGGCGCAGAAGTACAGCTCGAACTGAAGCGACAGCGCAACCGGATTCTGCTGGATGTGCTCGACCGTGGGCCGGGTATCGCCGAGGACCAGCGACAGCAGGTCTTCGAAATGTTTGTCAGTTCCAGGCCCGGAGGCACGGGACTGGGGCTCTTTCTGGCCCGGACGGCTCTGGCAATTTCGGATGGACAGATCGAGGTTCTGGCTCGTGAGGGCGGTGGCACCTGTATCCGAATTTCCCTGCCATCGGCCACAAAACAGGTATAATCAGCGGGTATGAAAAAAGCACTGGTATTAATTGTAGAAGACGACCCCGACGGCGCACGCTCAGTGGCAGAAGCTGTGCAGGAAGCCGGATTCGAAACGGTCGTGGCGGCAACGGCACAGGAGGGGCTCGAAGCTTTCGCGCGGCAGGTCCCCGCCGTACTCCTGACCGATCTGGCCCTGCCCGATTTCGACGGTGTGGAGCTGATGCTGCGGGCCCAGCGTCTCAACAAACATGTGCCGGCTATCGTCATGACAGCCTATGGCACAATCAACGATAGCGTCCGGGCCATGCAGGCCGGGGCCTACGACTTTCTGGCCAAGCCGCTGGATCTCGATGAGGTCCAGGCCAAGCTGCGGCGTGCGGTGGAGGCATCGCGCCTGCGGCTGCAGGTCGAAAACCTGACTCGTGCAGCCGGCAGCCGCAGCGGCATGGCAGCGATGGTCGCCGAATCGGACGGCATGAAGCAGGTGCTGGAACAGATTGCAGCCGTCAAGGATACCCAGGCGACTGTTCTGATTGAGGGAGAGAGCGGCACCGGCAAGGAGCTGGTGGCTCAGGCGCTGCATTACGACAGCCAGCGGGCGGCGGGCCCCTTTGTCGCCGTCAACTGCGGTGCTTTTGCCGAGTCGCTGCTGGAGTCGGAGCTCTTCGGTCACGAGAAAGGGGCCTTCACCGGTGCCGCCACTCAGCACAAGGGCGCCTTCGAGCGGGCAGATGGAGGAACGCTGTTTCTCGATGAGATCGGCGATGCCCCGGCTGCCGTCCAGATCAAACTGCTGCGGGCACTCGAGGAGCGCGAGATCCGTCGCATAGGCGGACAGACCACCTTCAAGGTTGATGTGAGATTTCTCTTTGCCACCAACCGCGATCTCGAAGGACTGGTGGCCGATGGCGAGTTCCGCGAAGACCTGCTCTACCGGGTCAATGTTGTCGCCCTCTACATTCCACCGCTGCGCGAACGTCGGGCCGATATCCGGCCGTTGGCCGACCGCTTTATTGCCGAAGCCTGCGAAACTCACGGACGCCGGATCACCGTCGTCGAGCCGGAGTTTTACGAACGGCTGGAACAGTTCGACTGGCCGGGCAATATCCGACAGTTGCGCAACGTGATCGAGTCGGCCGTTCTGCTGACTCTGACTCCGGAGCTGCAGGCGGCCGGTCTGCGCATTGGATCGCCGCGCGGAGGAACTGCGGAAAGTACCGGAGCTGTTGTCGAAACTCAATTGCAGGATCAACCTTTTGTAGTGCCCGAAGGGATGACACTCGAAGAGATCGAACGTGAAGTGCTGATACAATCCCTGACCCGCTATGAGGGCAACCGGACTCTGACTGCCGAAAAGCTCGGCCTGTCGCGACGCACGATCCAGCGCAAGGTGCAGGAGCATGAACTGCCCTTTTAAAGGAATGTGGTGACATGCAGCCGGAAGCACCCCATAACCTGCCGCTGGAACTGAACCTGCCGGCAGTCGGCCAGAAGTGGCAGATCGTCTATGTTGCTGACCGACGGTCGCGGAGGAAACTGACTATGAGTTTTGATGGCTCCGGCGATGCAAGCCGGATCAGGATTGTGCACGGCGCCAATGCTCCCCCCACACTGTTGCAGGTGACCGCGCTGCTGGAAGGGTACTTGCGCGAGCGGGCACGGTATCATTTTCACGGTCTGGTGCGGGAGGTTGCCGATGCAACCGGCCTGCCCCTGCCCGACAAAATTCGTATCGGGATGCAGCGCTCGCGCTGGGGCAGTCTTTCTACAAACCGTACCCTATCACTCAGTGCGCGGCTGCTCTTTCTGCCGCCTAAACTGGTTCGTCATATTGTGATCCACGAACTCTGCCACTTCGAGCAGATGAATCACCAACCGGCTTTTCACCGTTGCGTCGAACGTCACGACCCGCAGGCGGCGGCCAATCGGGTGGCGTTGCTCAGTGCGGTAAAGCTGCTGCCGGATTGGTGTGCCATATAGATTCGACAGATGGTTTGGGCAAATTCTTAAATATCATCCGCCGGGAGAAACCTGAGGCTGACATTCGGGGCAAAAGTGGGTGCCACGTTGTGCCACCACGCTGCGCAGGATAGTGGCACGACAGCGGGGACAGGGTAGCCCGTCGCGCCGGAAAACGCGCAGATTGGCATCGTTGTCGCCTCGCCGTCCGGCGACGCTGTAGAAGTTGGTCAGTCCCCTGCCCAGCGTTGTGCCCTTGGCCTTGAGGCCCCGGCGCAAAGCGGCACGGATGGCACGTCGCAGACGTTTGTAGTCGTCCTCGTTAAGTGTATCGGCCCGCCTTTCAGGGTGCAGTCCGGCTTCCCAGAGGGCTTCATCCACATAGATATTGCCGAGGCCTGCCACAACCGTCTGATCGAGCAGCAACGGCTTGAGTTGACGGCGCGTTCCGCTGATGGCTCTACGCAGCACAGCTACTGTAAATGACGGCTCCAGCGGCTCCGGCCCGAGGTGTGCCAGTGCAGCAGCCAGATCATCGACGATTTTAGCTCTGGCAAAGCGTCTCGTATCATGCAGCACCAGCACCCGGCCATCGGTTAAAAACAGCATCAGACGTACGTGAGGCTCCGGCTTGCTGGCGGGATCGATAAAGTGGACCCTGCCAGTCATACGCAGATGAATCAGCATCCCGCCACCGGCCTCGAACTGCAGTACGATAAACTTGCCCCGCCGGTACACACGTGCGATACGTTGTCCCACTGCGGCCTGCTCAAACTCAGCGGGTGTAAAGCCCTCGACAGTACGCGGGTTGAGTACTTCGGTACCGGCAATCACCGCTCCGGGCAGCTTCTGCTCAATCAGACCTTCGACAACGGTCTGTACTTCGGGTAGCTCTGGCATAGTCTGAAATCAGTCATCGGTGTTGCGGACATCGAGCATGACATCCTGGAAAGACTGGTGACGCACGGTCCCCTTTGCAATGGCGACAGCGCGAATCCGGTGCAGACCATTGGGCTCGGAGCGTGAATTCCAGAGAAACCTGCGGCCCCGGGCGACCTTGCGCCCGTTGAGCAACCAGTCGAAGTGTGTGAAGTTTTCCGCATCATCACTCGCGGCCACCAGCTCCACCATGCCTGCCACCGACTCCTCCGGTGCCTGGATCGTGACGCGTGTTTTTGGGGCCCAGGGTTTGGCCAGCGGATCACCCATCGGAAGCAGTTGCAGCGGGCAGCGGGTAGCGTGGTAGATGGCTTCAATCATGGAGGCACCCTTGAGCTGATGCCAGAAAATGTAGGCGTTGGGAAATTTGTGCCAGACGGCAAAGGGCTCGGTAACAGTGCCGGAGGTGCCGCTGATACCGTGGCGGAGCCATTGGGAAACTTTGGTCTGGGAAGGGTTTTCGAAGGCGGCGGCGAAACTCGTGAGGTGATCCGCATAGGAGCCAGGCTCATAGGCTGCCAGATCAGCCGGGGCTGTACGGTTGCCGGTCATGAATCCGATCATGGTCTGGCCAGCCGGAAAGGCATTGGTTATGACGGCCTGCTGGCCGGCCTGCCGGATAACGGCGGCGGCTCCTTCGTACTGCCAGTGACGTGCCTTCGAGCGGATGTTGTCGTTGATGCTGAAGAAGACTGTCCCGAGCGGCTGGCTGCTGTCGGAGGAGGCTCCTTTTTCCAGGCTTGCCAGAATCTCTGAAAGCGAATTTCCACGTTCACGCGTATAGCCGAGCATCATGGCGGGGAGCGGCATGGATTCGAGCAAGGTATTGCGGTGCTGGTCGAAAGTCCGCGTTTCCTGCAGAGGTTCTTCGGCGCCTTCGGGTCCGGCGAAGAGAGGCGAAAAGTACGACCCGCGCTTGATAGTCTCACTGTCGGGAATGCGGTTCCGCATAAAAGTCAGACCCGTCAGGGATATCTCAGGGTCGCCGGCAATCCGCGTGGGAAAGTCGCAGGAGTAGGCCCAGGCCAGAATCTGAGCCGAAAGCCCCCGTTCCGAGACTGCGGCCTGTACCGGCTCCCAGATGTGGGTCGCAAACTCCGCCGGAGTAATCGTGTTACCGGTGGCATACGTTGATTCCGGCAGTGAAACCCGGACCAGGTTGACCTCGGGAATGCTCCTCATACGCATGTAAGAGCGTGCCACCAGAATCGAGTCGATCGAGTTTTCGTTGGCTATCACCAGCAACTCATGCGGTCCGATCGCACAGAGGTTGAAGGCAGCCATGACCAGCATCAGGAGAACTGTCGTTTTAAGTCTGAAAGTCTTCATGATCTGACAGTATAAAAAACCATCCCGCAAAAGCCAACAAATAAGCGACGGTGGCACTGTCCGGACACTGCCACCGCCGCTGATTGTCAATTAAGTCGTTTTCCGGGAGATGCCTCAGGCGAGGGTTACCGCCTTCGAGCTTTCCCAGAGACCGTGAATGTTGCAATAGGACGTGGCGTAGAGCACGCCGGGCTTGTCCAGCTTGACACGGATTGTCACGCTGCTGTCGGTATATGACGGGCCGGTATTGGGACCGCTGACGGCCTGACCGTGGGCGCTGAACTCGCAACGTGTAATCTCGTACGAGAGTTTGGCACCTTCGGGGACAAAATGAAGGGCGATCCAGTCGATAAAGTGCTCGGTCGTATTGGGATGGGGCTCTTCCTTGCCGACCATCACGTTCACCGTCGTCCATTCGCCGGCTTTAAACTGATCCGGGGCGTCGATCACAGGCACGTGCTTTTCGTTTTTCCAATCGTCGCTTTTGACATAATCACTCAGTTTGCTCATGGTTTCTCCTTTATAGAAACGAGGTGTGGTTTGGTTGACCATGTGGTCCGAAAAAACGCTTATAGTATAGCACTCGCATTAACTTTATGCAATCTTATCAAAATGTTGCGGAAGCTGCGGGAGATGGCGCTTAATTCGACGGCATGAGCCTGCCTTCGGATCAGATACCGAAGAAAGACGGTACGGCCGCAATCGACGGCAAAACCGGACAGCCGCAAGCACCCAGTCGCTCACGCGAATGATAGCCGCCTTCCAGCAGGAGGCAGGGAGAGCCGACAGTGCTGGCCACCTCCCAGTCGTGGACCGTATCACCGACAAACCAGATCTGGTCCGGCGACAGGCCAAGCGAGTTCACCAGTTCACGTCCGGCCTCCAGCTTGGAGCGGGCGTTCAGATCATCCAGGCCACAGACCTGCTGGAAGTAGTGGCGAATCCCGTATCGTTGCAACAGGTCCTCGAGAATATTGCGCTCGGAGGCGGAGAGGATCATCATCTCCACACCGGATTGGCGAAATTGCTCTAGCGTCCGGCGGGTCTCCGGCCAGAGTACCGCCGAACTGTCGGACAAAAAGTGGTGATGAAACTGGCGAGCCATGCTGTCCCAGTTTTCTTCCTCCAGCACAAAACCCAGCGCCTGATAGTATTTTCTGACCGGGAAGGTGAAGGTGGCGCGATGCTGCGCAACATCCACCAGCGGCAGCTCACGCTCGGCGAGCAGTACATTGATGCCATTGACAGCGGCCTGAACATCGTCCTGCAAGGTACCGTTCCAGTCCCAGACAATACAGGCGGGCAAGGGGGCAGCCTGCCTGGGTGCAGAAATATGAAAGCTCATTGTTGTGCCAGAGCCCGCCTGACCAGGGATTCGGTATCGCTCGGGGCATCGGGTTCGGTCAGAATCTGCTGGATTCTCTTGACCGCCGCCTCCTGCGGGTGGCCCAGTGCGCAGAGTGCCATCACGGCATCGCGCATCTGCACCGAAACGGTCCCCTCGCCCCGGCCGTCTTCGCTGGCCATGACTTCGAGCGGGTCAATTTTGTCTGCCAGATCAACTATCATGCGTGCGGCTGTTTTTTTGCCGATACCCGGCAGTTGCGAAAGGCGTTTGGTGTCCCGCTCGACGATTGCCAGCTTGAGGTCGCGCGGCGAGATGCCGTTCAGCGCTCCCAGGGCCGTCTTGACCCCGATACCCGTCACATTCTGCAACAGCCGGAAGAGCTGGCGTTCGTCATCCGTTGCAAAACCGAAGAGCTGATGCAGATCTTCGCGCAGATGGTCGTGAATCAGAAGTCGGCAGGTTTGTCCTATGGGCGGCAACCTGTCGTAGGTACTCAGCGGAATGGAAACCTCATAGCCGATTCCGCCGATCTCCAGAATAACATAACTTGTCTCCTTTTCGACCAGCAGGCCGTTCAAAAAAGCAATCATCAAAAATCCTCAAAAACGCTGTCAATACAGCAACTATACAGAGGCAGAGTATAGACACTGCCACAGAGAAAGAAAAGTTGCAAATTGTGGGGCTGGCAGCTCCGGGGGTCCTACTTTTCGGTCGGCACCACAATTCCGCGCAGGATGATGTTCTGGCAGAAGACGAAAACCAGAAAAGTTGGAATGGCCGCCACCACCAGCGAAGCATAGACCACGGACTGGTGCGCTTCGGATTGGAGCTGAAATATCCACACCATCAGGGTCCACATCTTCTGGTCCGGGATAATGATCAGTGCCATCATGAAGTTGCCGTAGGCTGCCGTAAAAGCGCCCAGGGCTATCACCGCCAGAATGGGTTTGGAGAGGTTGATGGTCAGGTTCCAGAACTTGACCCACTCGCTGGCACCGTCGAGATCGGCCGCCTCGTAGAGCTCCTTGGGCTGACTGTCGAAAAATCCTTTGAGCAGGAAGATCGAATAGCCGTTGGCCATGCCGGGCAGAATCAGTGCGGCAAAGGTGTTGAGCAGGTTGACAGTCGTCTTTTCCGGCCACAGCAGCGGCAGGATTACCCCGCCGGTAACGATGCCCGCCAGCAGAGAGATCAGGGCGCGCCGGTTTTCACGCCATTTGGGTTGCAGCTTTTCCAGCAGCCAGAACACTGTCAGACAGACAGCCAGGCCGGTCAGCAGCGGCCACAGCGGAAAACGTTTGCGCAGCATGAAGCCCGGGATCATTGCCACCTCGCCGGGAAAAGCCATCGTCGCCATACAGAAAAGCAGAATCTTGTAGGTGCCCGGCAGGCCGAAACGGCTCAGGGCATAGGCTGCGAGGGGATTGACAATCAGGGCAGTGAGCACAGCCAGGACGCAATAGATTACAGTATTGCGCAGCGCATTGCCGTGCAGCAGGATATAGTCGATCACCCTGGCATAATTGCGCCAGGTGAACTCCTTGCGGTGGGCACGTGAATTGTCCATACAGTCGGCCCAGTCGACTGCTGCAACCAGGGGGCCGAAGCCGGGATAATCGTCCGGCAGAGCGCCATGTTTTCCGGCATAATAGGAGGCAAACATGGTACCCGTATCGCGCAACCGGACCGTTTCAATCGAACAAAACTCCGGGTCTTTCAAAAAGGTCTCGAAATCGATACGCAGGTAGCCATATTCTCCCCGCACATGGTGCGGAAACGGCACATCTTCCAATGAGCCGAAGTCGGTCCCATGCTGCTTGTTGAAAGCTGTTATCGATGGGTAGGTATTCTGCAGAAAGCGGAAAAAGTCCGGTGCCGCTGCGATGTCGAGACTGATGGCATTGAGGTCACAAACTGTTCGTGCAAAGGTCTCCCAGTCATCGCGGTGCTGTCCGGGTTCGGGGGGAACTGTTGTCGAAAACGGGATTTCACTGAAGTCCCCGTAGCTTGTACCGTGAGCCTTGTTGTAGTTGTCGATAACACTGGTGTAAAGTCCGCGCAGGTACTTCATGACAAAGAACCCGTGGATGCTCTCCATCATGGTGTCTTCGACCGGCAGGTTCCCGAGCCATTTTTCGAGGCGTTCGCGAAAAGCAGGCGGAATGCTGGAGTTGTCGGAGCGGCCCAGCTTGAGGACCGGAGGGCGGATGCTGCTCCAGGAGGCAAACAACTGGTTGGCAGCCTGGTTGTATTTCTCAATGTCGCCATCGAATTGCCGCATCATCTCGCGCCGGTAGGCACGCAGGTTTTTCGGCACCATACCAAAGGCGCCGATGTGTCCCATCTGCAACAGCTCGCGCACTTCCGGCGTCTCGCGCCATTCCCTGTAGGTCTCCACCAGGTGTTCGTCAACGGCCGCGGGCGGCTCGATCGTGCGCCAGGTGGCTATCGGCTTGTTCCAGGCATATTGGGCATCGGATGTCCAGCCGTTATACTTGCTTTCGGCATATTTTTGAAAGAGGATCCGGTCGTTGAACCAGAATTCGGGATACGGAGTGTTCGCCCATGAGTCGGCATCGCTTTTTACCGAGCCCGCCAGCATCAGCAACAGCGGATAGATCATCGTGATCGACCCGATAATCAGGGTCAGATAAATCGACCCGTAGAGGAGTCTGGCCTTGAGTGAACGGCTTCCGATTTTGCTGATAATTGGCATTTACTGACCATCCCTCCGCCTAAAGTCCACCGGCTGCCCTGAACTCCATTCTGCTCAGGCGCTTGAGTTGCAAGACGGTGAAACCGATCAACATGGCCCCCAGTATCCATGCCATTGCAGTGGCTATGCCGAAGCGTAGATACATGAAAGCCTCCCAGAAAATATGCAGGCCGATAACCTCGGTCGCTCCATAGGGTGAATATGGGCCGCCACCCGTCATGGCCAGAATAAAGCTGCTGCCACTCTGCATGCAGCCGATTGCGGCCCCGATAAAGTTGATGGCGATCAGGGCGCGCAACGAGGGAATGGTGATGTGCCAGACTTTTTTGAAGGTATTGGCACCGTCAAGATCGGCCGCCTCGTACAGATCGTCCGGTATTCCCTTGAGGGCCGCCAGATAAATCAGACAGCCCGGCCCCATGCCGGCCCAGATGGTCGGCAACATGCAGCACAGCAGTGCCGTACCGGGAACTTCGAGCCAGCGTTGTGTGAAGTGGGCGATTTCGGTACCGAACAGTCCGTTGATTGCGTTGACGCCCATGTTTAGGATTTGATTGATCAGACCATATTCGCTGTAAAAGCCTTTGAAGAGGAAGATCACCACCACGCCCGCCAGCATGGCCGGCAGGTAGAAAATGGTGCGGAACAGTATTTTGCCACGCGGCACTTCGGCGAGCAGCAGCGCCAGTATGATCGGGGCTACGAACCCGAATGTCATGAACATCAGGGTGTAATAAACCGACACCAGCATGGAGTGCCAGAACTCGGAACTGAACAGGACGGCACCGAAGTTGTCGAGTCCGACCCAGGTGCTGAAGCCGCGCACGTTGTAGTTCTGGAAAGCCATGGTCGTGCCGCGCATTAGAGGCCAGTAGCTCCACAAGGCTATGCTGGCGAGGGCCGGGATCAGAATCAGGTAGGCGGTCTTGTAACGGCCGAACTGCCATTCCCCACGTGCCTTGTCGGCCTCACTGCGCAAGACGTTTTCGCTGAAAGCGCGGAAGACGATACGGAAGACGACCACAAAAATAATCAGGATGGCCATCGTGACGGCGGCTGCCACACGTGCCCGGAACTTGCGGACATTTTCGGACACGACATTCAGCATTTTATCGTTGGCCATCAACACACGCCGGTCGAGTATTTCCTGAATGCGCTGCCTGGCCGCCGGCTCGTCTCCCTCCAATATCAGGCGACTGACTTCACTGTCTGTCCGGATCTGGTCGATGCCCTGGTCGAGATAACGGTAAACCATCTGGCAGTTGCGGCCATAAGGTTCGGGAATACCATTTTCCAGCGCAGCGGCGGCCGCCTCGCTCCAACCCCTGGGTACCTCCGGTATAAACTCGGGATACCCGGCCCGCTCCAGGAGCTCCGGCTGTACCAGACGCCCCAGACCGCTTTCGACATAGGAGCGGGCAAAGATAACCTGAGACTCCGGCCCGCCCCGGAAGAGCATCCACTCCCAGGTTGCATCACGCAGTTCAATATCATCTTCATACCCGGCGTAGATGCCGGTCATCTGGGCATTGAACTCGCTGCCGCGATTGCCCCGGGCATCCGCCGGAATTGGACCGAAGCTGATCACATTGGGGTCAAACTGAGCGAAGGCCTTCTGGTCGATATAGCTGAACCACATGCCGAAACGTATGGCCGAATCCTGGTCGCCCACATTGACAACGCCCGTAAACTTTCCATGATCGTTCTCAAAAGGTTCGAGGAACATGCGGGCTACAAAGTGATAGGCATCGACCGCTTCGGGAGAGTTGAAGGCGCAGGTCCAGTTGCCGTCGGGATCCTGCTCGACAACCCTGGCACCCGAACTGTAGAGGATACTCAGGGACGACCATCCGGGAGCGGAAATATTGATGTTTATCCCGTAGACATTTTCTTTGGGATTGTGCAGCTTGCGGGCCCAGGCCAGCATTTCCTCCAGGTTCTCCGGCACCCGATCCGGCAGGTCGGCTTCGGCAAAGAGATCGCGCCGGTAAAACAGTGCTATCACCAGTTGCGACTGGGGCAGCGCCCAGATATGGCGGTGTTCTTCCGCCGGTGTGCCGCCCCACCGGGCAACATAGGGACATTCCCGGCCGTAGGGACATTCGCGCCGGATAACATCCCATATCTGCGGTGCCATCCGGTTGCCGAACTCGGCCTCGTACCCGGGCCCCTCTTTGAGGCGTGCGACATATTCCGTGTGCGACATCAGGTGCCCGTCATGAATCCGGGTTCCCGCTGTTTTTTCGATATATTCATCGAGCGGGTACAAAAAACGGCTGCGGATATAAGTATCACTCTGGCGGAAATTCACGTAGAGGGCCGCCGGCGCAACATCACCGGCGATCTGCATCAGGGTAGTGGTATCTGCACCGCGTCCGGGTATCTGCAAACCGGTTGATGGCTCGAGCACCACATTCGGATGACGCTCCTGAAAGGCCCGCTGCACCTTCATCTGGGCCACGCTGAACGGATGGCCATCCGCGCCATCGGTTACATCCCATGCCTTCAGGACAACTGTCGATAATTCATCGCCGGCCTGCAGAGAAACCGCATTCAACCAGGCAGCTCCGGCCGTCAGAAGAAGGAGTAAACGTCTCATTGCGTCTTCATCCGCGTGCCGCCACCATGGTGATGCTCTGCAATATCAGTCACGACTGGTCCCCCATATAGTTTTGCAATGGAGACATCATATCACAACTGCCGAAATTCGGGAACCCGGTTTTTACACCCCCCCTTTCACTTTCTGAAACATCCTCTGCAATGACAATCTACCGCAGCTTTGAGATGGAAATCGGATAAGTCAGCTAACGTTAAAATCTTTTCAGTTCATCAGACGTTTCTGCT
>CAZMGQ010000012.1:0-8215 GCA_964565855.1 uncultured Lentisphaerales bacterium
GGGAGCATCCCCGCGGAGATTGGATGACCCAGGTGCGACTCGAGGATCAGGACGGCCAATCGCGCCGCCAGTTGCTGACCGCTCTCAGCGGCAAGCTGGCGCCCGAGGTCTGGCGTGAGGCCGCCGAAGGACTGTTTGCCCGGCTCGGATCCGGTCTGGGTGTCGAGGGATACCCGGCCGCAGTCAAGCTGCTGCAACGCCGTTCACCGGCGGCACAGCAGACGGCCTTCAATGCGCTGCTGCGTGAAATGGACGCCTGTTACGAGGCGGTTCTCCAGTCGCGCCGTCGGCGGCGCTATCAGCAGGCCACCACCAGCCTCTGGCACCTGCAGAAGATGCTCAGCGAGGCTCACGGCCTGACACAGGAGGCCTGGGCCGACAGTGTACGTGGGGTCTGGGATCACGAAGGGTACGGGCTTTTCCCGGGAGACTGGGAGGCGACTGCTGCGACCCTGGCGCGATATGGTATCAGCGATATTTTCCTGTTGGTGGCCACGGCTGATACGACCCATGCCACGGTGCCGGGATTGACCCCGACCATGTTGCGGCGTGATCATGGCGACCAACTGGCGCAGGCCAGCCGGGCTGCTCGTCGGCATGGGCTGCGACTGCATGCCTGGATTGCCGCGTTCAGCACCCATGGTGTGAGTGCCGCACGGCGCGGCGAGCTGGCGAAAGAGGGGCGGCTGATGCTCGATCAGGCCGGCAAGCCCCTCAACTGGCTCGATCCGGCCCACGCCGCCAATCGCACCCGTCTGCGAGAGACAGCCCGTCATCTGGTGACCAACTACGACATCGACGGAATCCATCTCGACTATATCCGCTATGCCGACTACCCCTCGAGCCTTGGCAGCAATGTCCGGGCGGCTTTTGAAAAGAAGACCGGGCGCCGGATCAGAAACTGGCCGCGGGATGTCGATCCCGAGAAGGGCAGACATGCTGCTGCGTTTATGAAATACCGGGCCGAGATTGTAACCGAAGTGGTGGGCGATCTGCGCCTGACGCTGCGTCGCATCGCACCCGAAGCGCGGCTTTCGGCTTCGGTGTACGGACGCTATCCCCTCTGTGCGGATTCGGTCGGGCAGGATTGGATGCTCTGGCTGCGGCGTGATCTGATCGACTATGCCGCACCCATGAATTACACTGATGATCTCAAACGATATCGTGATCTGCTGGCAGATCAGGTCGCCACCCCGAAGCTCCGGTCACGCATCCTGAGCGGTATCGGAGTCACAGCCGCCGAAAGCTATCTCGATGCCCACGCCGTTATGCAGCAGATCGACGTTGCGCGTCAACAGGGCTTCGGAGGCTATGTGCTCTTTGATCTCGACGCCACCCTGCGGCTCGAAATTCTCCCTTTCCTGCGGCTCGGCATCAACCGTGACCGCTCCCCCTCTCCCCAAGCCATTAAATAAAGGATAAACCGGCCATGATCCTGCTCGATACCGCCAACATCAAGGAAACTCCCGCAGAACTCGCAGCCGACTATGTGATGTCGGACCAACTGCGTCGCTGTCTGGATGATCTCGAACGTCGCATCGATCCGGACGTCGAAGAGCAGCTCTGGGCTGACCACAAGACCTTTCTGGACGGTGACTGGCCCGAGCCGCTCTTCGATCCGCGTCGCACTGCCGCCAGTGCCCCAGGCATTGAATGGCCGTGGATTTCGGTAAATTCGGCGATTATGGATCTGGACCAGATGGCAATGCAGCAGTTTGTCGGTTGCAGCGACTGTCTGGCCAGCGGTTCGGGGTCACCCTTGACCATCCGTGCCAACTACGGTGTGGCCATCTCCAGCTCCTGGTTCGGCTGCGATATGTACCTGATGGATCCCGAGATCGATACCCTGCCGACGAGCATGCCTTTCAACGACCGTGATCAGGTCGCGGCTGTGATCGAGCGGGGGATTCCGGACGTAGCCACCGGCTACAGTGCGCGGGTTTATGCCATGGGGTTGATTTTCCGCGAAATCTTGTCACAGTATCCTAAAATCGGCCGTTATGTGCTGCCCTATCATCCCGACCTGCAATCGCCGATCGACACCGCCGAGCTGGTCTGGGGCAGCGATTTTCTGCTGGCAGTTTACGAGGAACCGCAGCAGGTACATGCACTGCTGGACCTGATGACCGAAACCTACATCAAAGGCATGAATCTCTGGAGCGACATTCATCCCTTCCGCCCGGAAATCAACGTCCACTGGTCCCTGATGCACAAGGGCAACATCATGCTGCGGACCGACTCCGGCATGAACCTCTCGCCCGCCATGTACGATGAGTTTGTACGTCCCTACGAAGAACGATGTCTGGCAGCCCTCGGGGGTGGAGCGATCCACTTCTGCGGCCGGGGCGAACACTTTATCGATTCGATGACGACCCTGCCGGGATTGACGGCTATCCAGATGTCGCAACCGCACCTCAATGACATGGAGCAGATTTACCGGGCGACGGTCGATCGCGGCATGCCGCTGCTGCAACTGGAGCGTGAGACTGCCGAAGCCGCCCTGGCATCCGGCCGCGACCTGCACCACCTGGTGCTGCTGCGCTGATTGCTGAAAGTCATCAGGAGGTTTATGATCAGAGTTTGCTTGGAGACATTTTGAAGCGTCACGATATGCTGGAGAAGTGGCAAGATGAATACCTTTCTTGAAAAATCACTGAACAATAAAGCTGCGACGCGCAAAGATTGGCGCAACGCCAGCATGGAGGAGAAGTTGCAGGCTCTGATTCAGATGCAAAGGATCGCTCGTAACATGGCAGAGGCTGCCAAGCGTCCCTTTACCGGTGTAGTCTGGCACGATCCTCCTCCTGCAAAAAGTTTGAAATGATCTATATATGCCAGTTTCTGCCCTTTGAAGGTCGGGTCAACCGATAGGATCTGCCATGCGCTTTGTTACTGCCGAGGAAATGCGAGCACTTGATCGTGCTGCGATTGAGGTGCACAAGATACCCGGAACGAAGCTGATGCAGCGTGCGGGTCTGGCGGTAGCTGAGGGGGTGCGTCGTCTGGCCCGGGCGACTGGCGTGACTGATCTGCCGGTTGTCATGATCGCGGGCGGCGGCAACAACGGCGGCGATATCCACGCTGCGGCACTCTATCTGCTCAAATGGGGCTACAAAGTGGAGGTACGGTTGACAAAACTACCGGTTGAAATCAGCGGCGACCCGCTTGTCTTTCTCGAACAGTTGCCTGCGGAAACGGTCACCGACTGGTCGCAGGAGTCGGACTGGCAGGAGGACGATCCGGCGGAGTTTCCTCGTGGTACCATCTTTGTCGATGGCATCCTGGGAACAGGAGCCAGCGGGGCTCCCAGGGGCACCGCCGCTGCCGCAATCCACTGGCTGCGCCGGGCGGCTACGGTCGGCCGTATCGTGGCGGTGGACCTGCCCTCGGGGGTCGATGCCGATAGCGGGGACTCTGCCACACCGCATGTGGTGGCGGATCTAACAATCTGTCTGGCATTGCCCAAAACCGGTCTGCGTCGGGCTGCAGCCCTGGAGGCCTGTGGCCGGGTTGAGATAGCCGACATCGGGTTTCCAGCCGAACTCAACGGTCCCGCCGAAAGCGATGGCTGGGGCATGATCGGGGAGCCGGAGCTGCGGCGCATTCTGCCAGAGCGTGGATATGCAGCCCATAAGGGCGACTGTGGTCGTGCTCTAGCCATCGGCGGTTCAACCGGGCTATCCGGGGCAATCGCTCTCGCCACCGGCGGCATGTTGCGCTCCGGTGCGGGGTTGGTCTCGGTCTGGACGCCGCGTCAGGTGGCAACGACAGTCGCCAGCCTGGTTCCCGAGGCGATGGTGGAGTCGTTCGATTGTGACTGGCTCACTATCGATCAGGTGCGTGATTACCTGCCAATAGCGGCTGATCAGGACGCTGTGCTGCTGGGACCGGGACTCTCGTGCCGGCCCGGGACGCAGGAGCTGGTTGCTGCGGTGCTAGCTGCCGGCATCGAGAGGCTGGTGCTGGATGCGGATGCCTTGACGCTGCTGGCACGCAATTTGTCTCTCCTGCAGAATGCGGAAGCCGAGATTGTGCTCACGCCGCACCCCGGCGAGGTGGCACGTCTGCTGGACTGTACGGTTGCGGCGGTGCAGGCGGACCGTCCCGCCGCCCTGCGCGAGCTGGTCACGTTAACCGGAACGACAGTCATCCTGAAAGGGGCGGGTACCCTGGTCAGTGCGCCGGGACAGGGAATCCGACTGTTGGCGGCAGGCAATCCCGGCATGGCGACCGGCGGTACGGGCGATGTTCTGGCCGGTATCGTGACAGGGTTGCTGGCACAGGGTATGACCGCCTTCGACGCCGCCTGTCTGGGCGCCTGGTGGCATGCGGCTGCCGGTGATCTCGCCGCCTGGCAGGGCTCGCGAGCCAGCCTCAGTGCCGGGGATCTGCTGCGCTGCATGGCGGCCACCGCTTTATGCTGAATATGCCAGCGCTGGGGCGACTCAGAGTTCGCCCATTGCCTTGAGCCATTGTTGGGCAATCAGGGCATGACCTGCCGCTGAGGGATGGACCCCGTCGCCAGCCAGAAAGCCCGGCTCACGGGCGGCAGCGACCGAATTCATGATGCCGTCGAGCGGAATCAGTCTGGCGCGGAACTCGGCAGCCAGCTCGCGGACGGCGGCAATCTTGGGGTCGAGGTCTTCACGCCAGTTTTTGCGGTCTGCGGGGTAGGGGAGCACAAAGGGCTCAAGGATCAGGATGCCTGCGCCCAGCTCGTCACGCACGCGTTTGAGGATTGTGCGGTAGTTTTCCTCATATTCTGTGGTTGAGGTGGCATCGTTGCGGTCGTAGCGTCGCCAGGTATCGTTAATGCCGATCATGATCGAGACCCAGTCGGGATTGAGGTTGATACAATCCTCATCCCAACGCTGCCGCAGATCGCCGGCACGGTTGCCACTGATACCACGGTTGATGAAGCTCAGGTTGTCGTATGGACGTGCAGCCGAAAGCCAGGCGGCGACCAGAGCTGCGTAGCCATGGCCGAGGTCGCTGTCGTCATCCCGTGAACGGCCACAGTCGGTAATACTGTCACCTTGAAAAAGAATCGTCTGTCCGTTTTGAATTAATGGCTGCATCGTTGTTTTCCGGTTTGTGGTTAATCTGCGACATTGACACGCAACTCAAGCTCCAGTCGCGGGTCACGTTCGGCACCCAGGCGCAGGGCATTGCGGTAATAGCTGACGGCCTCGGCACGGTTTGCCACGGGGTCCATCGCAAAGCGTGTATAGGCCAGATTGACGTAAGCTTCGGCAAAGCGGGGGTATTTCAACACCAGGCGATCTAGGTAAAGCAAGGATGCATAGGGCTTGCCCATGGCAAACTGCAGGCCCGAAGCCAGCATCAGCACGGCCGGGTTTTCAGGGTGCTGCTCCAGCAGTGGGTCGAGCACCGCCTCGGCCCGTTTGTAGTTGCGGCGGTTGATCAGGGCCTGAGCAAAGAGGAGCTGCTCCTCCAGTGTGGCATGGTCGCCGGCCTGCTCGATCAGCGCTTCCAGCATGATCACCGCATCTGCCCCGGCACCTTCGCGCAACATCTGCTGGATGCGGGGGGAGAGTCCGGACCCTGCCACAGACCCCGGTGTGGGCGTGGGAGGGCTCGTGGGGCGTTTTTTTTCGGGCTCGGTTCTTTCTGTCTCCGGCCCGGAACTTTGTTTAACCGTGGCCGCAGGCAATTTGACTTTCACGGGCTGTACCGCCATGACGCCTGTCCCGGTGGCACGGCCCGGTACTTTGCGCTCTGCCTCTGCTTCTGACTCGGGAATAGTCGCTGTCGGAGCGACTGCGGCAGTTGGCGTGAGTTCTGTCTCTGTGTCAGCCGTAACCAGCTCCTCAGTTGCGGAGACCTTTTCATGCTCGCGGGCAGTGCGGATGCGTCGACCATACCAGGTGCGTCGCACGGGTGGCTCTGCCTCGGTTTTTTCAGCCGCCGGTTTTTCAGGGCGCCTTCTTTGAATGATCGGGGGGGGAGGTGGGGGTGGGGGGGCGGCAATGGCAATCGATCGCACGGCGGCTTCATCTGCTGCAGGAGCAGTTTCAGGAGCAACTGCGGGAGCCGCTGCCGGGGGAGAGGCAGGTGGGGTCGGAGGGGGTGGCTCCAGTGCTGTTTCGCTGCCGGTTGCCGCTGCAATCACTTCGTCCGGCGAGGGCATCTCCACCTCGCCGGCGGCCGCCAGTGTAAAGAGTGTACGCAGGCGCGACCGACATTCGGCGTCCTGCCTGGCGACATGTTCCCGATGGGTGCGCGGACTTTCGGTCTGTACCTTGAAGTAGAGTTCGTGAGCACGTGAGTAGGCGTCGCAGGCTTCGAGAATGCGGTTTTCGCTCTCTGCCTGTCTGGCCTCTTCCAGCGTCCTGTCGGCTTCGCGTATCCAGCGCCGGACGGGAGGTCCCCATAGAAAGGCCTGTGTCGGTGCTGCCAGTCCCAACGAGATTATCGCCGCACAGATCATGACAGTGCGACGCAGGTAACCACTGCGGTATTTCATGACACAAAGGATAAATCCCACGCCCCGTCAGGTCAAGCCTCGGGCGCAACTGGCAAAGCTGCGGGGTTGCCGTTATTCGATAAAGATCATAGTTGTACGATCATCTTCCAGTTCGATAATCTGAAATCCGAACAGGTTGAATCGCGCATGGTCAGTCTGATAAAGTTCCTTGTAGGCCGTACAGGTAACAGTCTGAGTTTTACCTTCCAGTTGATCGTACATGACATAGTTGCCATTATTTACAGCCGCAGGGTTTTCCGGATCGACCGAGATCGTGGTGGCATGCAGATAGCCCTCACCATCCTCATCTGGGAAGACATCGCCACGGATGTAGTAGATCTGGTCACCCTCCAGTTGAACACTGCCGCCGCGATTTCGTTGACCACTTATGTACACGTAAATCTGATAATATTTGAAGGGAATATCTTCGAAAGTAATGGTAACAGTTCCTTCATCGCTCTGGATTTGGTAACAGCCTCTGTACATGAGCCGGTCGTTAACATCAGTGGATTCTGCCGTCCAGGCCGGGGGGCCTGCAACCACAATGGAAAAAGGGGCACCAACGGTGGTGCCGTCAGCAAAAACAAGGTCTTCGCCCAAAATAGTCCTATTGTTACCAGCGGGGAAATTGTTCCAATTGTTCGTACGGACGCCTGGTGCGCCAGCCAGATCCAACTCTGACATGGGAACGCGTCCGTTACCTTCATTGACGTTGACACTGATAATACGCTGTGCCACTGCGGCAGGCGGGAGGCAGACGGCACCTGTAATAACGGCAATGACTGAACACTTGAGAGTCTTTTTGAATAGCGACATTGTGTACCTCCAAGAAAGTAACGTTCCAGCGATCAACTAATTGGAAGGTACAATAGCGGCACTAATTGGTCAAGCAGTGCAAGCCATCCTCATTCTGCAAGAGTTGCCGTTTTGGTTTTCTGAAATATGCCTTTTTTTAGCGCTGGCGGCTCATAGGGACATTTGCCCTCCAGCAGGTCGGACATGTCAGATTGGTAGACAAGTCGGACTCTGTCTGACACCGGGTGAGGCAAGTGTCACCTTACCCGCAGACGATGTAACAGTCGTCCCTTTCATGCGACGGCTCCGGCTTTGCACGAGGCTACGGTGTGACAGATGCCCTGTCTTCCTGCAGTTGCCGTTCGTTCTGGAAAAGTTCGAGTGAGTATTGTCCCTCAGTGGCGACGGGATCGACGCCGAGGTTGCGCAGCAGATTACGGCTGATCTCTTCGCCTTCGGAGGGGGTGTTGATAACCTGCGGACGGATCAGGATCACGGTTTCGTGACGGGTCGTCTGTCTGGTTTCGCGACGGAAGAGCATACCCAGCAATGGGATGCGGCCGAGAATCGGCACCTGGGCACGGACGGTCGATTGCTGCTCTTCGATCAGGCCGCCGACTGCCACGGCGAGCTGGTCTTTGGCGACAAAGGTACCGCTGATGACGCGTGAGGAGACAACATCGATCTCGATCGGCTCAATATCGCCGCCGGAAAGCACGACGGGGATAGTAGCCTTGTCAGGTTTGATGGCAGAGTCTTCCTGGACGAGGCGCAGGGTCACGGTACGATCGGAGTTGATGTTGGGCGTAATCAGGAGTGTGGTGCCGATCTCGCGTGACTCCCACTGGGTACGTGGGGTGGTGATGCTGGTGCTTTCGGTCAGGACAGTGTCGCTGGTGACACCGGTGATGATGGGACGTTCCTCACCGATGA
>CAZMGQ010000012.1:8225-15343 GCA_964565855.1 uncultured Lentisphaerales bacterium
GCGGCAGGCCCGGCGCCTTGCGAAATCATGACTGCGATTGCGGCGATGGTGCGCTCCTCCAGCATCGGGATACGGGCACGGAAGTGTTCGCTGACGATCTGAAAAGTCATGTCGCCACTGCGCAGGCCAGTGCCGCCCGGCAACATGCCGCCGGCCGCCGGGGG
Organism: uncultured Lentisphaerales bacterium; assembly: GCA_964565855.1. GTDB lineage: Bacteria > Verrucomicrobiota > Kiritimatiellia > RFP12 > JAZUKQ01 > CAZMGQ01. The sequence continues at coordinate 8,390 of CAZMGQ010000012.1, forward strand.
CTGAATGTCGCCGGTTGTAAAGCCGCCGGTAAAAGCGGAAGGCTTGCGGTTGATGGTGCCATCACGGTGAAACTGGAGGTCGAAAACGGAATTGAAACCGTCCCCTAGTGTGACAGTCAGCACCTTGACCTCCAGCAGCACCATGGGGGTCGGCACATCCATGCGACGCACCAGAGCCCGGATATCCTCCATGGCGGCAGGGTCGCTGGTACGGACAATCAGCATGTTGTTGCGGCGGCTGATGGTGACCAGGATGCTGGCATTACGTTCGCGGTAAGCCGTGGCGGCTGTACTGACAGAGTTGGTGTCCTCCGCCGAAGCCGCGGGATCCGGTGTGAGGCGGGCGGCCTGTTCGGCGGTCAGGCTCTGGAAATCCCGCCGCGTGTCGGACTGCCAGACTCCGCCGCCCCGTCCCGTAAGCAGAGTAGTGGTGCTGCCGAAGCCGCTGCCGCCAAACTCGCCCGTGCCACCGATGCCGCCGCCATAACCACCGCCCCCGCGGCGACCGGTGGAAGAGCCGAAGCTGCCGCCACGCTGGTCGATCATATCGAAGCGTCGGAAGCGCTGGGCGATTTCGCTGGAGTCATCTGTCAGACGTTCGTTGCCGAAGCTCAGCAGTACCCGGTCGCCGTAGAGACTCTGGACAACCGAGGCCAGCTCGAGCACGTTGGGATAGAGGAGCGTGAAAACTTCGGTTTCCTCTTCGCGGAATGAAACCAGATCACGCTCGAACTCGGGCATAGTCAGGATACGCAGGATGCCGGTGGCAGAGTCCCGACGGTACCACAGGCCGTGAGTTTTGCAGAGTTCGGCGATCACATCGTCCACGGCGGCATGACGCAGGAAGGCCGAGACGGGGATGCGGCCGGCTTCGGCGGAAGAAGAGTAGTTGCCGCCGCCCTGTTCCGACAACATGCGCAGCGCCTGACTGAGAGGCACATTGTGGAATTCGACATGTGTCAGGATGTTGGAGGCGGTGCTCGCCACGGCGGGTGCTGGCGGACGGACCGGACCGAGAGTGCTGGCGAGCCAGATGGTTTCCTTGAGGGTTGGAGCTTCGATCGAGACACCTGTCGGGGTGACATCCTGCACGGTCACCTGCAGGGGTTTGCCACTGACGGGGATGTTGCACTGGGTGCTGGCACGGACGAGCACATTTTCGTGCTCGCCGAGTTCGAGAATCGCGACGCCGCCGCTTTCACCGGCCACAACCGAGCCGCGCAGGGTGACACTGCGGAGTCCGGCGAGCTGAGTGCGCATCAGGTCGTGAACGGCACCGGTCGAACGGGTCGGATCGGGCGAGTCGAGATCACCCTGTGCGTGAAGCAGCAGTCCGCCGCCCAACAGGAGCAGCAGCGATAAAGTAAAGATTAGCTTTTTCATATTGGATCCTTTGAATTGCGCCGGAGAATCAGTTGGCGCCGCCAGCCAGTGAAAACAATGCGACAAAAAAGGCGATATAAACGAAGGCAACGATGCCGCCGACGACGATGATCAGCAGCGGTTCGATGATAACTCCGAGGCGTCGGACGGTGGCGACGAGCTGATTTTCATGAAAATCAGCCACATCGCCGAGGGTGTGGCCGAGCATACCGGTTGACTCACCGACGGCGACCATACGTGGCAGCATCGGGAGAAACTCCCGTCCGGCTCCGAGAGCGGCGGCCAGAGTTTCGCCCCGGGTAACAGCTTCGCGGGCGTGGCTGACACGGGCTGAGATAATGCGGTTGCGGATCAGACCTTCGACAGAGCGCAGACTCTCGATCAAAGGCAGTCCACTCTCGAGCAGGATACCCATGCCACGGGCAAAGACGGCAGTTTCGGCCAGTCGCAGAATCGCGCCGACCAACGGAATGCGTAGTGCCACACCGTGCAGAAAAAATCTTCCCGGTGGCCAGCGACTGATTAGTAAGAGTGCTACAACGAGAGTGACCAGAGCGATCCCGACCGCCGGCAGGTTGAGGCGGAGCCAGGTGGAAAGGTCGAGCAGTGTGCGGGTGAGGGGCGGGAGCTGCTGACCACTGTCGGCGAGAAAGTTTTCGATCTTGGGGATGACCCCTAGCAGCATGAAAGTGGTGACTCCGATTGCCATGACTGTTACCAGTACCGGATAAACCATGGCGTTGAGCATGATGCCACGCAGATTGCGGTTGGATTCGAGGTGTTCGGCTCCCCGTTCGAGCATCTGTTCCAGTTCGCCGGAATCTTCGCCGACGCGAGCCAGTTGGATAATATAGTCACTGAAGTTTCGCGGATGTGCTGCCAGAGCGGCTGAAAAGGTGCTGCCACGTTCGATGCGGTCGGCAATATCCAGCCAGAGCCGGCTGGCCCGGCGACGGCTCTGTTCGGCGACAGTACGCAGTGCGGCGAGCAGAGTCAGACCGCTGCGAACCATCGAGGCAAGCTGTCGCAGTCCGAGTTCGATATCAAAGGAGCGAATCGGCAGCCAGCCGCGCAGGTCGGCTCCGGAGCTGGCGCGACTTTGATCGGGAGCGGCACTGTCGGCTGGTTCGATCCCGAGTACCAGCCAGCCCCGGCTGCGCAGTTCGGCGGCCAGAGTTTCGGCATCGACCGCAGAGGCGACACCCCGTTGGGGGGTGCCGTCGGCAGCGCGGGCGTTATAGCGGAAGTTTGGCATGGCTGGTGGTTGGCGGATCAAGTTTCGGTGGCTACCTGCAGGACATCATCCACGGTGCAGAGACCGTCGGAAATCTTACGGGCGGCATCGTCTAGGAGAGACTGAAAGCCCTTGGAGCGGATTGCGGCGAGCAGCTTGGCTTCGGTTGATCCGGCAGAGATCATCGAAGCGTCGTCACGGTCGGGCAGAAAACACTCGAAGAGCCCCATACGGCCGATGTAGCCGCGTCCGGCACAGTAGAGGCATCCGCCGGGCTGAAAGCCCGGTTGTCCGGCAAGGGTGGGGCGGCCCAGTGCTTCGGCCTGTGCCGGGGCAAGTTCCTGCCGGACATGACAGCGGGGACAGAGGCGACGTACCAGTCGCTGGGCCATGCTGAGACGCAGGGTGGCACTGATCATGTGAGGTGCTACGCCCATGTCAGCCAGACGTGTCACGACCCCGAGGGCGTTGTTGGTGTGGAGGGTGGAGAGTACAAGGTGTCCGGTCAGCGAGGCTTTGATGGCGATGTCCAGCGATTCGGAGTCGCGGATTTCGCCGATCATGACGATATCCGGGTCGTGACGCAGCAGACTGCGCAGGGCTTTGTGGAAGCTGACCTTGTCGGCTGAATCGACCTCGGCCTGGCCGATGCCGGCGATTTCATACTCGATCGGGTCCTCAACTGTGAGGATGTTGAGCGAACGGCCTTCGAGAAGCCGCTGGATGGTGGCGTAAAGAGTGGTGGTTTTGCCACTGCCGGTGGGGCCGGTCAACAGTACCAGACCGTGGAGCTGGGCCAGGACACGTTCGACTTTTGCGAGGTCGTGCGGCAGCAGCCCCAGCTCGTTCAGGGTCAGGCGGCGGTTATCGGAAGCCAGCAGACGCATGGTGAGACGTTCGCCGTGGCGGATGGGCAGTGAAGCCACGCGGATATCGACCGTGCGGGGACTGTCGGCTGCACCGTAGCGGAAGGTGAAGCCGCCGTCCTGCGGGGCACGCCGTTCGGCGATATCCATGCTGGCAAGCACTTTGACACGGCTGCAGAGCGGGGCGAGAACGCTGCGGGGCAGCAGGCGGTATTCTTCCAGAAAACCGTCGACGCGGAAGCGGATGCGCAGATCATCGCGACCGGGATCAATATGGACATCAGAAGCCTGGCGCAGGATGGCTGCCAGCAGGATTTCATCGACCAGCGCCGTGGCATCGTCAGTCGCGGCAGCAGTTGCTCCCGGCTGCTGAATCTGGCGACCACTGCCGAAAATGTGTGCAATGGCACGGCGCAGCGGTTCAGCTTCGACCGTCACCGGCACGATCTCAACACCCAGGTGCCTTGCGACGGCTGCGAGAGCTGTCTGGTCGATCGGTGCGGCACAGGCCACGTGGACCCGGCCTGCCAGAGCGGCAAATGGGAGAACCTGGCGACGCATTGCCAGCGCAGCGGGAATACGCAGAGCCCAGGCCGGGTCGATCCGGGCCTGGTCGAGGTCGATGGAGACTGGAGCCGGTTTATTCACATTCTGTTCCTCCGGCTTCGGCGAGTGTTGTCATTGCCGTTTTCACTCATGCGCTGAAGGTTGGCGATGCGTTCCCTGACGGTTGCCGGGCTACGCGCCATGGCCATGGCAGCCTCTTCGCTGATCTGGCCCGTGATACAGAGCTGAGCCAGGTCCTGTTCGAGGGTACGCATACCGTGTGACAGGCCGGTTTCGATGGCCGAATAAATCTGGGCACTGCGACCGGTGGCAATCAGGTTGGCGACGGCTGACGTGACAAGCAGAATTTCACTGGCGACAACAGAGGGCAGGCCAGAGGCCAACTGCTTAGCAGTCGGGTTGAGCCGCTGTATGAGACGTTGAGCGACAATGGCACGCAGGGTCAGGGAAAGCTGGCGTCGGATACTGTCCTGCTCGTCTGAAGGGAAAACGGAGACCAGTCGCTCGACTGCCCCGACACAGTCACCGGCATGCAGTGTGGTGAAGACCAGGTGGCCGGTTTCGGCGGCAATAATGGCGGTGCGGATTGTGTCCAGATCGCGGATTTCGCCAACCAGAATCACATCCGGATCCTGACGCAGCGAGTCAACGAGCGCAGCATTGAAACCCGGCGCATCTAGCCCTACCTGTCGCTGATGAACGACGCTGCGGGCGGGTTTGTGGATATATTCGATCGGATCTTCGATGGTGACGATATGGCCGTCACGTGTCTGGTTGATACGGTCGAGCAGAGTGCCGATAGTGGTGCTTTTGCCGGAGCCGGTCGGTCCGCTGATGACGACCAGGCCGTCGCGATAGTCGCAGAGATCGTAAAGTGAATCGGGCAGCCCCAGTTCGGCCAGACTGCGGAAATGATCTTCCAGGCGGCGGATGGCGATGGCGGCAGTATTCTGACTGCGGAAGATATTGTAGCGGTAGCGGACACCGGCGGCAGAAGTGATGGCACCATCAATTGCGCCGCGTGTTCCGAAAGCTTCATCAAGTGTGGCGGTGGGTTGTCCTGCAAGGCGTGTGCCAGCCAGCAGTTCAGTCGCCATGGCCCAGACCTCTGCTGCCGGGAAGACGGGCTGTGAAGGGTGGGGGGAGAGGCCGCCCTGATGTCTGAAATGCGGCACCAGATCGGGGCTGATATGGATATCGGATGCATTCAGCCGGACGCATTCGTTCAGCAGATATTCGAGTTGTTCACGCACTGTCATAATTTTATTCACATCCAGAGATTCAGCATCCAGGTATGGGGGCGGCTTGAGTCTTCGTCGGGTTTCATTTCGATACGATCCGGCAGGCACAGCACCTCCGGTTGAGCCAGACCTTCGATGACCCGGCGCACGGTGGGATAATGTCCGCGCAGGGTCAACCTCCACTCCTGAGCATCCATCCAGCCGACTTTTTCGAGGTTCTTCTGCATTCCCTCACGGGTGCGGCTGTGCAGACCGGCCGACTTGTCGAGCGGTTTGGCTTCCAGCAGGTTGACTCCCTCGTCCTGACAGAGAGCGGCGATATGGCGCAGTGTGCCGATCCGCCGACGGCCAAGCCAGACGGTCGGAACTTCGAGGCTTTCGCCTGTTGTTGTCTGCAGCTCATTGCGGAGGCGGCTGATTTCCTGAAGCAGACCGGCTTCCCGGATGCGGTGGGTGTCGGGAGTCTCAAGGTTGGCCAGTTCGCCGTGCAACTGCCGCTCGTACGTCCAGGCGGGTCTGGCACTGGCCAGCAGATAAATCAGCACTACGGCCAGGGCGGGAAAACAGGCACTGATCCAGCGATCGCGGGTGGTCATTACCATGGCTGATCCTCCCACGTTTGCGACTGCGGAATTTTCTCGACCCAGCCGTCCTCCCAGCTCAACTGCAGGGCAAAAGCCCAGGGACCGGAGTCGGGCAGCAGGCCCTGGGCCTGACGCTGCTGCGGGGTGATCACCCAGCCGGTAGCTTCCAGCTCCCGCTCCAGTCGGGCAGCAAATGCATCGGTAGCACTGCTTTCCCAAGCTGTGCCGAGCAGAATTGTACGGCCTTCGTTATCGGTGCGCAGGCGTCGCACCACGACATTATCCGCCGTGCTGCCTGCCATCACCCTCAGCAGATCGGCCATCGAGCTGCGGCGTGCTTTGAGGATACTGAAGTTTGACTGATAGTCTTCGCGAACTTTTTGGGCTGTGGCCAGTTCCTGACGCAGAGAGCCAGCCCGTTTTTCGAGCTGTGCCACCTGTTGTGCGGCAGCACGTCCCTCATCAAGCACCTGTTCCATGCGCCCAGTCTGCTGAGCCAGCAGGTACCAGTGGGTCAGGCAACCGATGATTGCTATCGCCAGCATGAGACCGCCGAACGCCAGATGTGCCTGTACCGGAGTAGTCCGGCGCGGCGGCAGGATCAGTGGCAGAGTCTCGACACTGCCACCAGCCAGGACTGACAGCCACTGGGCCACCGTAAGTTCGGGATCTGCTGTGCCAGATTCGGCCGTCTGATCATCTGCCGCCGCAGAGGGCAGAGCCGCCGGGTGGCTCAGTCCGGCCAGGCGGCAGCCAACCTGTTTGAGAGCTGAGCGGATTGCGTCCATCTCATGGTGAAGACATTGCACAACCTGAAACTCAGCCATGCCTTGCTGCACGCCGATCTTGTGCCAACCGAGCAGGACGTTGGCAGGCGAGAGGCTGGTAAAGGCCTCGGCCTCGAAAGCCAGTGCGGCGGACAGTTCATCTTCTGTGAGACCCGCCGTCTGGGCTGCCGGGAGGGTCAGGTTGATAATAGGCAGGCTGTCGTCGAACACATAGATGCGGCATCCCGGTCTGGAGGGTATCAAGGCGAGAGCGGCGACGATGGCATCGGTGGCAGAGTCCGGACTCTGCCG
>CAZMGQ010000013.1:0-14694 GCA_964565855.1 uncultured Lentisphaerales bacterium
CGAAGAGCGGGGGGTCGCCGGAGTCGGGTCCGAGCATGAGGTTGTCGATGCCCAGTCCGACGCGCAAGGCGACGATGTGTTCGACCATGCGCAGGTAGTTGTGCGGCGAGCCGCTGCGCAGGACGATGTTGCGGGCCGTTGTCCAGACACTGCGGACGGAGACGAGTGTCTTGAGTTGCTCAACCTGATCGGTACGGTCGATCCACCAGCCCTCCTGCTCACAAGGTGCAAAGGTCAGGCTGCGCTGATCCGATCCGTTGAAGGTGCCCTGACCGGTTGCAGTCGTCGTGCCCTTGATAGTGGTCTGATACCTGGAGTAAGGATAGGGCCCCTCGTGGAGACGAGTTTCATCAATCGACTGGTTCTGAAAGCGCTCATAAGCGGCTTTGGCACTTTCGGCATTGCCGATTACCATTCGGCCGATGGGGTAAACTGGTTGACTCATGGATTTTCCTGTAGCGATGTCTCAGTTGAAGGTGTCACAATCTGGATGCTCGGCGGGGGCTGCCCGGTCGGCTGTTGCCAGTCGGCCGCCCATTCTCTGCCGATTTCAAAGTCCGTCGGAGTTGCATGGATGTCGTCGGCCGTGCCGAGACGCCGGTCCGGTCCGTGCGAAAAAAGCGTGGGTGGTGTCGTGTCGGGGTCATAGCGGTAGGGGCTGTTCCAGGGGTCGTTGACCAGCCCCCGGATGTAAGGCCCCTGCCAGTTTGTCGTGCCTGGGTTGAGAACCAGGGCAAACAGGCCGGCTTCATCCTCAGTCGGATAGTGGCCGACATGGATGCGGTAAAGCTCCAGACTACCGGCCAGGATTTTCAGCTCCCGCATGGTGGTTTCGACACGGGCCGAAAGTCCGACGGTTTTTGAGGCTTGGCGCGAAGCGGTAACCAGGGCTCCACCCAGGGCCGCCAGCCCCAGCAGCATAGCCAGCACGATGCCGGGACGACGTCCCAACCCTGTCATATTAAGGCCGCTACCCTTGAAGCTGCGTCGCTCCTCGTCCGCCGCCCGGGCAATGCTCCTGAGTGCCTGTTTGCGCTGCTCGCGACTGCGCGGCGGCCGCAGGCCTTGTGGCAGAGTCATGACTCTGCCACAGTGTGGACAGGCCGACGATTTTATCGGTCCGGCCGGCAGGTCCTGCTGACAATATGGACAACGCAACCGCATGGATCGGAAAGAGGGTCAGGGATCGACGTTGGTCAGGGCCAGGGTGTCTAAATCAATGCGGCGATAGTAGCAGTTGCGGGGCTGGCCGGCGGCATTGTTCGTGTGGCAGATTCCGCCACGGCGGGGCCGCACCAGGTAGAGCAGCGAGTTCTGCTCGCAGTTGACGTAGGCTTCGAGCAGATCAAACGTCTCGCCGGAGGTTTTGCCCTTTTCCCAGAGTACGTTGCGCGAAGTGCTCCAAAGCACCAGTTGCCGTTCGGCAAAAGCCTTGCGCATGGCGATTTCGTTGGTATAGGCCACCAGGATCACCTCGCGGGTATCGACATGCTGTACGGCGACAGGGATACTGTCGCTGCAAGTCTTGGCGATCTTGGCGATCTTGGCAAAGTCGAGCGTCAGTTGCGCCCCTTCTTCGAGTTCTCTTTTCATCAGTTGCATCCCAAAAATGCCATTTCCAAAAGAAAAACAGGATAGGCCAACGTCGCAACCTTGGCAAGAGTTCCCGAACATTACCTCCCCGAGGTCATAGAGAAAAACCCAAGAAGCTGCCGATGGGATGAATGCGCCTCTCAAACCTGTAAATCTCGGCTTTATCTCCGTGAAAAGTCTATTGTCCATCAGAAAGTCTGATACGAATCCACCAAGCGTCTCTGCCGGATGGTGGCACTGTCCGGACTGTGCCAGCGGCCAGGGCCTCGCTGAGAGACTCTTCGATACAGGTGGTGGGTTCGATACCGACATGGTGCAGACCATCAACATTGCCCTCGCTGCACCAGATGGCGTAATGCGGCAGTTTGTCGGCCGGCCAGGTCAGCTCCAGCGTCGTGCCATCGGCATAAATCATCCTGAAGCGGCCCTCTTCGAGTCTGGTCGAAAAGAACTTGTAGTAGCGACCGGTGTTTTCAATAAAGACAGCGTCCTTGAAAGGCTGGCCGGCGGCATCTTTCAGTTCATCCCAGCGCCGGACTGTGCCGCGCTGACCGAGGAATGAGTGCATCGACCAACTGGCGACGATGGTCTGGTCGTCGGCAATATCGTAGCGCAGCTTGTCGCTGCCGACAAAGAGCGGATGAAAGGCGTAGAAGTACGGCAGGGGTTTTTCGGACCTGTTGGTGACGCTGTAAGAGAGCAGCAGGGTATCCTCGACCAGCGATGCCTGCCGCTGAAGGACATAGGGCAGACGTGGGCTGCTGACTTCGAGCGTGAGGTTGGTAGCGTTGTGTGCGATTACGCTCCAGGGCAGGTGAACGACCTCGCCGTGCCCCGGCAGCGTGATGCCGCCCCAGTCTTCAGTCTCCAGGGTACAGGCTCCCAGAGTGGGGAAAAGTTCGTCGGCACCATCGAACTCCATTTCACCAAACGGCCTCCCGGCGGGGATGCGTGTACTGTAAGGTTTCTCGCTGCGGCTCAGAAACTCACGTCCGGCGGCATTCTGCAGACTGACGATCTTGCCTCCGAGAGTCGGGATCACCCCGACTTTGAGATGCTCGTTCTGCAGCCAGAGTCGGGCGGCGGCGCCGCCATCAGCCAGTGGCACCGTGTCCTGTTCGGGCGTGGCAGAAAGTTGATGCGTCACAACAGTGCCAAGCATGGCAAGAGTTGGAAAGAAGGTCTTCAGAGAGAACCCTAAACTGCGAGAGATAACTCTTTCATTTTTCTTCAACATCCACTTCCTTTAAGCTAGCGGCTCACCACAGGTTCGCCCTCCATTTTATGTTTTGGACAGTTGCTTAATTTTCAAGACTGGCAATTGCTTAAGTGTATTTTGGAGGGCGAGGCTACGCCGAGCCGTAATCGCAAACAATTGCACATTGTAGAGAAAAACATTCAACAGCTTTGAGGTGGAGGGCGAGCCCAAGGGGCTGCAATAATGAATTGGAGCGCAGCCCGGCACGGTCTCGCCCTCCGGATTTTGATTAAGAGGTTACAACACTGTGATCACCGGATCAACAACAGGGTCGGCGCCTTGGCCAGGTTGCGATAATTCATCACGAGCTGGCTGCCGACGATGCTGAAGCTGGCGGAAAACTCTTCGGTATTGGCAACGGCAAAACCTGCGTCATTGAGACCGCTGACATTCGGAGAGGTGGCGTTCGACCAGTCGAGCACAACCACGCTGCCGGTATAGATGTCTTCCGCCTCAGCAACGACCGTCACATGAACATCGCCGTTGTTTTTCAGAGTTTTGCCTGCACCGGCAAAGAGGGCTCCGGCCTTGTTTGAGCCATCGAGCACGATCTCCATGGCGGCACCATCATTGAAGGTCAGATTGCCGTTGAGGGTCAGGCTACCGAGGCGATTGTTCAGGCTCAGAGTCCCGCCCGACTCGACAGTCAAGTTATGGGCCTGGGTGCCGCCGCCTTCGAGTCCGCCGCCATCTTTGACATTGGTGGTGGTCTTCAGTGCACCAGTCAGCCGCAGGCGACCATCGTAGAGGTTGAAGGTACCGGTCAGGGGATTGTCGGCAGTCAGTTCAAGAACGCCATTGCCACGTTTTTCGATAACGGGATAGGCATTATTGTAGTTGGTGATCACCCCGGTGATACGACCCGCAACCTCGGCACTGCCCTTAATCGCAGTAAAATGAGTGTGGTTGACACACATCGGGTTGAGGAAGTTGAGCGTGGCATCAGAATCGACCGCGCCCAACACCAGGCGGGAGAAGAAGTTATTAACGCCGTTGGTGACAGTCTGGAAGTCGCCACCGACATTGACATTCCGGTCAACATCATAGGCAGCCCAGCCACCCCAGGAACTATAGCCACCGCCGGAACGGGCATAAAAACAACCGGCCTCTTGACCCAGAGGAAGGTCGAAGTCTCCATAGCCCAGGCCCAGAACTCCACCACCCTCAGTTGCACTTTGATGAGCTGATATGGATACGGCGCTGAGAGGAGAAAAGGCCTCAGCATGACGTGCCAGGAAGACTGCACCTACAATATGGGTCTGGCCGGTATAGTCGGACGGAGCAGAAACCTCGAGCGTTCCGGTACCCCTGATGAAATAACCATTTTTGGCAGTTGAGCTGGTGGGGCCGCCAATCTTGACCAGGGGAGCATTGATCGTCAGAGGACTGGTACGGTCGTTAGAACCATCCGAAAACAGGACGGTATTGGTACCAAAGTCCACCGGATAATCGCTCTCGATCACCATACCATCGCCACCTGACAAGAGCAGCCTGGGATGGCTCTCAAAAACCAGTGGGCCGCCCGTCCGGTTGACCAGACGATTGTTGGCTGCTCCACCTGTTCCGTGTATGGAGTTGGCGAACTCTGAGATCGATTTGACGCTGTCCAGGTTGTCGATGAAGAAGGGGTAAGCATGTACTTTCTGAAGTCCACCGTAAAACTCGCTGAAGTCCCCCGAAAAAATCACCCCTTCGGCTGAGGCACTGCCGCCAAAGCGCAGGATGTTGTTTTCGTTGCCTGTGACCTTTCCGGCCAACTCTAAACTCCCTGCAATAACATTGAAATGCCTTGTGTTACTGCTGGTGAGATCTGGGAATGCCAGATTGGCCGTAATTTTGTTTTCACCGGTGGTACTTTGCTCAAAGGCGTAAACACCGGCATGGTTGTGGCCTGCAACGCTCAGCGTCAGAGTAGCGTCTTCATCACTGGAGAGGACATAGCCGCCTCCGGCAGCCGTGGCACTGCCGGCCGATGTTCCGGATGCCGGCGTAAAGAAGAGACTGTGGATGGTCCGCGATTCGGCGAGATGCGGCTGTACTGAAGCCTCGGTCCGAAAGTAGGCCCGGTCGTTGTCCGACGGTGCAACTCCGCCGCTCCAGTTTGCTCCGGTTCCGAAGTCGGTACCGGTATTGGCCCAATCCCGGTCGGTAGCCCGGGCTGTCGAGACAGCCAGGGCACAGATGGTGAAAAGTCCTGTGAGGACCCTAACGCTGATGCGTCTGATAGTGGTTTTCATTTGCAGTTCCTTTGCAAAAGCTTATACGTGGGAAAACTCCCACTGTTTGTTGTTAGATAATCAAATCGTAACCTCGACTTGATTGGTTTCTGAACAGTCCGCCAATGGCAAAAAGTTTCCGCTGACGGACTTGCCGTTCAGGCTCAGTGAGCGCTGACCGGTACGATGAATGCTGACATTAAACTCTTTCCCCCGGAAAGTACGCTGTACCCGGACTTCGTTCCACCCGGTCGGCAACTGCGGATCGATGGTCAGGCCATCGAACTCACGCCGGACGCCGATCAGCAGATCCTGGATGGCGTTGACGTACCAGGAGACCGAGCCGGTGATCCAGCTGAACTCCATCTGGAGCGGCCGGTTGCGATGGTCGGGGCCATAGTAGCCATTGGCCAGGATGTAGGCGGGGGATTTTTTCTTGGGCGAATCGGCGGTGGCCAGATAGCCGGGCACGATGCGCTTGAAGAGTTCGTAGGCACGGTCGGCATCACCGCGCAGGAGCAATGCATAGATCATGAAGATGTTGCCGTGCGAGTAAATAGTACCGTTTTCGCAGATGCCCGGCTCAAGGTAGCTGATGCGTCCGATCCGGTCGTCGCGCGTCTTGTAAGGCGGCGCAACCAGGCGATAGCCGATTTCAGTGGCGAGATGTTCGTCGCAGGCAGCCAGCAGGGATGCAACCTGTTCATCGCTGGCAACATCCGACATGATCGACCAGCTCTGGGCATTGACGAAGATCTTGCCTTCGGTGTTGCTGTTGGAGCCGACCGGGTTGCCATCATCGTCAAAACAGCGCAGGAACCAGCTCCCGTCCCAGGCGTTTTCGCGGATGGCGCGGCGCATGGCATCGGCACGCTGGCTGTCGCGCTCAGCACGTTCGGCATCCTGCTGGTATTGCCAGACCTCGGCGAGCAGGTCACAGGCACGGGTGAAGGCCATGGAGAGCCAGACACTTTCGCCGCGGCCGTCCTTGCCGATATTGGTCAGCGAGTCGTTCCAGTCGCCGAAGCGGATCAGACAGAGGTCGTGCGCTCCGCGATCGTTCCAGAGATTGTTGATCAGGGCATCGAGGTGCTCGCGCACCGTGGCGGAGCCACCGTCGAGCCAGGCGACATCCTCGTCGAGCAGCGCGAAGTCGCCGGTCTCTTTGAGGTAGTCGCTGAGTGCAAAGACCACCCAGAGCGGACTGTCGCTGTAGGGCTTGGTATCGAGCGGATTCCAGCCGCGGACGGCGACACCGTTGCTGTTAAGGTGGGCACAGGCGGCCAGCAGGATCTCACGGGTACGTTCGGGCTTGAAAGTCGAGACGCCGTGGCCATGCTGCACAATATCGCGGTAGCCCATCCAGCCCCAGCGGCACCAGGTCGAGCCGAAGAGCGTCTGCTGCTTGAACCAGGCATTGGCAAGACGGTTGAAGTGGGGGTCGGGTGTCTCGACCGCATTGCGGGCGACCAGAGCATGCTTTTCGGCCTGGAGGTCGGCAAAGCCCTGATCGAAAGCCGCAAAGCAACGTTCGCGGATAGTGCTGACTGATTCTTCAGAGTCGGCCAGACCGTTCAAGAGACGGATGGTCTCAGAGCTGTCAGCGGGAAGGTCGAGATCGAACTGCAGGACTCCGATGGTGGACTCGGATGAACCGGGCGTATTGGTACAGGCTCCGGCCACAACCGCCTGCGGAGCCTGGAGGGTGTGATAGGTACCAACAAAGCGGTCGCGGCTGCCGTCGAAACCATCGGCGGGACGATCGGCAGTCAGAAAAGCGGTCAGATAATCGTGCGGCCGGATGTAGGGGTGTTTCTGGACGATCATGGCGTTGGCCGCTTCGTTGAACCAGGCACCGCGGTAGATCATGTCGCCATAGCCGCTGAAGCCCCACATGTACTTGAGGGCATACTGGTTGTAAACGAAGAGGCTGAGCGAACGGGGACGACCGGAGCGGTTTTCGACCTTCAGCCGCCAGTATTCCACTGCTTCATTGCCGGGCGGGATGAAGAGCAGCAGCGAGGAACGGACACCATTGGTCTGCGACTCGATTTCGGTCCAGCCCAGACCGTGGCGACATTCGTAAAACTCATATTCGGCACAGACCGGCTCCCAGCCGACACACCAGAACTCGCCACTGTCGTTGTCGCGTACATAGATCAGGCGGCTCATCAGGTGATCGCGTCCGTAGGTCTCGATATCGACCGTTCGCCCTACCCCGCTCAGAATCTGGATTGCCTCCTTGTCGCCGATCTGGGCATCGCAGGTGCCGACACCGGTCTGCTGCACGTTCGAGAAGATGGCATCGTTCCAGAGAAAGTTGTCAAAAGCCCGCGGGGTGGCGGGGTCGGTCACGATATAGGTAATGTTGTCGTCGGAAAAGTGTCCGTAAGGGTGCTTCATCAGTTGTAATTCCATCAGTTAGAGTTGAGTTTTAAATTGTGGTGCGAAAACGGCGGCAGCCTTCGGCGTGGGTCACGAGTTCGAATCCGGCGGCACGGGCCGTTTCGGCAAACAGTATGACATGTGCCAGGTCTTTCTCCGGTGCCACCTTCCAGGCGCACCAGTCGTGCATCAGTATCGGCATGTGGATGCCTGCCGGGCCGCGCCGCTTGATCTCATCGGTGATAGTGGCGAGGGCTTCGTCAAAAGGTTCGCGGCGTATGATCTTCCCCTCGGCATCCCAGTCCATCATCCAGCCTGTGTCGCTGAATCCGCTGGGGAAACCGGTGATCTCGGGATGACCGAGCGAGGCAAAGGTACAGAAAGACTGATTGGTGGCCACAGTAGAGAGAAAGGCACTGACTTCACGCATGCCAAGTTCGACCAGCATCTCAAATTCAGCACGCGACTTGTCGGTTTCATCAAATCCTGTCAGACGCCGGCCATCGACACTGGTGCCGCAGAGGCTGACGGAGACGGGTCGTTTGCCGAAAATGCTTTCGTGAATATCAAAGGACCGCAGATAGTCGTCGCGCAGTACGTCGATCGGTTTTCCCGCTTCATAGCCGACACCGATATGCGAATAGCTGTGATCCTGAATATCGAACAGCGGATCGTCGCATACTTCGGCGGCAAACTCGACATATTCAGAACGTCGTTTCTCCAACATGCGTCCGGTACAGAAAAGCGTAGCGGGAATCTGATAGCGTCGGTGAACTTCGACCAGCGTCGGCAGAAAATCCTGCATCGCATCAATCTCGTCACACTCCGTATCGTAACGGAACAGGCAAAGGGGGGGTGTTTTATCGGTGGTTGTGTTCATGACAAAAGTTCGAGTTTATCAAAAATGCGGAGATTTTTCATTCGAATGCATAATCCTTTGCGATTACGGCTCGGCACAGCCTCGCCCTCCAAAATTTGATTCAAGCAATAGTTGACCTTTAAAAAATGGAGGGCGAACCTGTGGTGAGCCGCCAGAACAAGGGAAAATGCATGTTTCAGAAAAAAGAAAGTTATAACTCTCGCAGAATAGGATAAGGCACATCATTTTTCATCCGTAATCACAATCCTGTAAAAAGTGCTCGGTACGGCATCTGGATCAACCGGCAGCAGCAGACTGTTCTCGGGCGGGGTGGCTGCGATGCCTGTCTGAACGGGAATCCAGGGACCGGCCAGAGCCTCAGCGGCTTCGAGCACATACTCGCGCCCGGCCTCGCTGGCCCAGCGCAGCTCATAGCCTCCCGTCTCAGGTGCGATACCCGTAAAACGCAGAACGGAAGCGGGGTCGAGCGGATCGGTACCGGCGATGAACTCGCCGTAGTTGGTCAGGCCATCGCCATCGGGATCGGCGTCGGGGGCAGAGTCTGCACCCTGCCACGCGATTGTGGCGGCCCAGTCTGAGTAGCTGGTCTGGCCCGGATCCACGCCGTCATGCGAGTCTTCGGTCACAGTCAGAATGCCGGAACCTTCGAAGTACTGCGGCAGCTTGTACTGGGCATCAGATGCAGCTCCGCCGTAGGTACCGGCGGCTTGTCCGCGACCGGCGACGTACAATCTGGCGGCACTGACGTTGAAGCCGGCATCAATCTCCACTTTGCCATGATAAGGACCGTAGGAGAGCAGATGCAGTGAAGCTGTCTCGCTGAAGGCAGCAGCACTTGAGACCTGCAACACGGCACCGTTGTGGATATGTACATCGCCGCTGCCGAGACTGCCGGAAATAGCCCCATCGCCGACGCGCAATCTGCCGCCGCCGACATGTACGGGACCGCTCAGATCGTTGTTGTCGCCGGTGAGAGTGAGGGTGCCGGTCTGGATTTTGGAAAAACCGCCCGAACCACGAATCGCCGCACCGATGATGGCGGTGTTGTTGGCATGAACCGACACACAGGCCTCAGCCTGGCCGAAATCGAGCGTGCCGGCATTGTCGTTGCCCTTCTGGCCGATGGTTCCGTTGCCGGTGAAAAAGATGCCGCCGCTGGTAATCGTCAGGGTTCGGCCTGCCCCGATGTTGCCACCATAACCAGTATAGCGTAGTGAGTTGACAGTGGCATCGGAACTTAGAGCGGGATTGTTGACGCTGACGTTGTGGTCGGCTCCGGCGCTGAGGCTGGCAGCATATTCTGTGGCGCTATCCAGCGCTCTGATGCCGGTTCCCGCATCGTAGGTTGCAAACCCGTCCGGGTTGGCGTAGCCGCCGATCGTATGGACTCCGATCCAGGGAATAATGCTGCGGGTGGTAGTATTGGCGGCACCGCTGGCACCCTTCAGGAAAACTTCAATATTCTCAGCCATAAAGTTCTGCCTGGGATCATTGGCACCGAAGAAATAGACCGAAGCACCAGCACTGCGTGCGAGTGTTTTGATGCGCAGCCTCGTTCCAGGGGTATTTGCAGGAGCCGTAATCTTGACGTAGTTGTAGCCGCTATTAAAGTTCCAGTAGTCAACCTCATCTTCCGCCCATTCGAGTCCCTTCTGCCAGTCGTTGGCATCACCCGGATTGGTATAGAGACTCCAGCGCACCATTTGTCCGCCATTGAAGGTGATTCGATGACGCGGCAGCAACTGTCCGGGATTGTTACCGGTCGGAGAATTTTGTCCGATCTGAATACTGGCACCCTGAACTGAGTCAGAGCCTGTCAGATAGCCGTTGATTACCAGTTCGGCAGCGTTGGTAAAACCGCCATAAGTGAAGGTAAAGGTACCCTTGTTTGACCCGGTGGCCCGGCCGTTGGCGATCAGGGTACCGCCAAAGTTCTGGTTGCCCGATACCCAGACGACGGAACTTGAATTATTGACGATGCGCCCATCGTCGCCCGTAAAACTGCTGCCGGAAGAGATCGACACATGTTGCTGGCCGTAGATGCCATTGACAAATTCAATCGTGTGGTTGCCGAGCGCAACCGGACTGTTAAGCGTAACCGAATTGTAGTTGTCAGCATCAATCCCGGCGAAGTCGATCGTGAGGTCGCTCTGCAGCTCTATCGGCACATTCAGTGTGTTCGATGATTTTCCGCTGGATCCGAGCTGCAAAAGGGCCGGTACGGCAGGTTCACCACTGTCGAAAGTGAGGGTGAAGTTCTCCCCGGCGGCATTGCCAAGCGTGAAGGTGTGATTATTCTCCGACGCATCGCCCAGATTGAGCCTGCCGAGCGTGATATCGCTGCGCAGGCGGATGGTCTGGTTGCCGGCGATGCTGTTGTTAATATTGGCGATGTCGCCCGCGGCCCGCGGATGGCCGAAGTCGCCCGTCCAGTTTTCTGATGCCACCCAGTCGTAGAGATTGCCACCGACTGTCGGTACCCAGGTCGCTTCGCGCAACAGCTCCGGCTCAGGGATATCCTCGGGAGCAATTTCAACGTCGTTGGCCGTGCCGATGCCGAAAGAGACGAGCTGATGCGGCAGGAGATCAAGCGTCAGCACGCCACCCGGAGTCGCGATAGTATCACCGCTGACCAGTGCTTCGAGGCTGGTTACGCCGCCCGGCACCTGTACTGCCACGCCACTATGAGCGACGGTGGTGGGGTTTATCACCATCAGATAGGTGCCATGTTCATCCGTCACGATCTGACGCACGACAATGGCGGGATTGTCCGTGGCAGAGTCCAGACTCTGACTCGGCAGGGCTGGCAGGGCGAGGAAGTTGGCGTTGAATTCGCGCACAACCGCAGGCCAACCCCGTACGAAGTTGCTGCCGACGAGGTAGCCGATCATAGTCGGGTCGCCGTTGGCGACAGCCAGCACTTCGGCCTCCATACAGGCACGTCCGGCACGCTCGATATCGACTACGGAGTAGCCTAGTTTGGGCTTGTTGAAAGCATCATACAACATGTCTTCGTTAAGACCGTAGTGGCGCACCATGGCGAGACCGTTCCGGGTACGGTACATGTCCATGCTTGCCGGATCTAGCACGGTATAGCGCCGGTTGAAAGCGTGGGTCAGCATCACGCCCTCCAGAGACTGGTAGTTGGAGGGGTCGTCGGCGGGGTTGGCGTGATGCACCTCCCAAGGAGCCCAGTTGAGTCCCGGGGACACCAGACCATTTTGATAGAGGTTCTGTTGAACCACCTGCTGGGGGGTCAGGAGTACACGACCCGGATCGCCAATGGCGGTAAAAATCGGCTGCCAGAGATCAGGACGTTCTGTGACGAAGCGTGAAGTCCAGTCGGGGAAACCGACTCCCGGCTCGGCTGCACAGCCGGTGAAAAGTACCTGGGCCTCTTCGATACCCTCATCGCGCAGATAATCGCGCATGGCGCTCAGGAAATCCCGCCGCTTGAGGTGCCACCAGGCAAGATAGCTATTGTAGAGGGTCGTATTGCTTTTCAGTTGGTTGCGCGTGACCGATACACCGCCGTTGGCCTCGGCAGCAAAACGGGCACGGGTGGCATCGCCGAACCCCACCGGGAGCTGACTGCGCGGACGCAGCCAGGCACCGACGAAGCGTGCCTTGTCCTGCATGTTGATGATGGTCAGGTCGAGCATCTTCTTGAAATCGGCATAGGTATCGGGATCGGTAATATCGGCATTGGCACTTTCGATCCACTTAATGTGCGTATAGTAATCATCACGCGTGAGAGGCAGGCAGCGGCGCTGAAAGCCGAGTCCGTTGTTGCCCTTGCTGCCGCTGTATTCGTAATAGGGCAGGATGTCGAGTCCGGCAGCACCCATGACATCGACGATCTGGCTCCAGAGTCCGAACAGGACTGAATCGTAATGTACCCAGTTGTTGCCACCGTAGGGCCTGGGGTCCCAATGCTGGCAGGCTCCGAATTCGAGCAGATCTTTGGTGTAGGTGTTGAAACCCAGAAAACGAGCGGTACGGGCCTTGTGGCGATACCAGTCGAGTGCCGGAGCCACACCCAGATCGTCAGGTGCCGTTTCATCGTTGCCGATGACATCATCGGCCATTTCTTCGCGCCAGAAAACGCGACGCCGCGGCAGTGAACGGGGTGGCATGCGCAAGGCGACGGGCAGGATGTCGGGATCGGCCACCTCATAGAGCTGGATGCGACGCACGGCAATTCCGGACGAAAAAGGCGCATTGGTACTGGTGAACTGTGCCATTGCCACCGTAAAGCCATCTGCCGGCAGCAGAGGACGCGGACGGGCGTTGCCCCGCACCATGCCGTTGACGGGTGTACGATTGTGCAAACGCATGTACATCGTCCAACATTCCCACTGCCCGGCAAGTGGCAGGTCGAGCGATTCGCAATGATGACCGGTATAATTGGCATACAAGGCATCGCCGACCGCCAGGCCGGTGTGAAAACCCTGGCTGGTTTCATTGCCACTGTTGACGACGATCATCGTGCGCGGGGCATCTTCGGGATATTCGACCGTGACCACATAGTGACCGTTGGCCTGGAGTCCTTTGCCCTCGCCGAGGCGGTACGAAATGTATGTGGCTTCGTTAGTAAGGGTACTCATGGCGCGACAGGCACTGCCGAGGATGTTGGTGACATAGCTGCCACCGGCCGGACTGTCGGTGAAACGGTGCGTGAGGCCGTCGGATGAACAGTCGATCTCGTCGATCAGTGTGACCTCACCGTAAGGCGGCAACTCAACCGTCTGGGCGGGTGCCAAAGGTGCAAACAGCAAAAGTGCAAAAGCAATTTTTGCAAACACTGAGGACGACGTGACAGTCGTCCCTCCCGGTGTTGTGTGGGAACCTCGCCCGCAGGACGAAGTTAGAGCCCTCTTTCCCGGCGTCGGGTGGGAGGGGCAAGTGTCACCTTGCCCGCAGGACGACGTGACAATCGTCCCTCCCTGCCTCGCGCCTTCGTATTTTCTGATCATTATACCACCTTATTGGTCACGATTACCGCAAAGCTCAAAGTCGCGGCAATTTTTGTTCGACATGCGCAAGTCCTTGCGAATGCGGTTCGTGAGGACACTCACCCTCCATAAAATATTCACCCGACGGTTGATATTCAAAATGGAGGGCGAATGTCCCCATGAGCCGCAAATCAGAAAAAAGCGCATATTTCAGAAAAAATGTGACTCCCATAGTTTGTTCAAAGTCGGCTTAATGGTTGGTTGCATTTGGCAGGGTGTGCCAGACCTGCACCTGTCCCGGATAGAGAGAAAGGGGTGCAGTCTTATCAACGGCAAGTTCACTTAGCACATCACGCAAAGCACCATTCCCGGGGAGGTTGACCCTGACATCACGTTTAGTATTCATGGAAGTATTGATAATGGCGTACCAGGTGCCGTTTTTGGGGGTCGGGATCTCCCGCACCACCACTTCCTGATCGCTGGCGGTTGCGGCAGGCAGACGACGGCTGGGCAATGCCGGCAGTGCCAGAAAAGCCCGGTTGAAGGCCCGTACATACTCCGGGAAGCCACGCTGCATGCTGTTGGCTGTCATGTAGCCGATAAAGCGCGGGTCGCCATTGGCCAGGGCACGCGCTTCGGCCAACATGCTGTAGGGACCGGCCTCTTCAAAGTCCACAGCAAAGTAACCCAGCGGCTTCGCACCATCCTGACCAAAGCAGTGCTCATTGAGCGGATAGTGACGGATTATCGCCAGTCCGTCGGGAGTACTGAAAGCCTCAAGTGTGGCGGCATCGGCGACTGAGTACTGACGGCTGAAAGCCAGCGTCATCATAACGCCCGGCGTTTCACGGTAACGCAGGGGATCGAGCACCGGCACGGAATACTGCCACTCCCAGCCACCCCAGGTGCCACGGGGTTCGGTCAGCCCCTTCCAGTTGAGGCGTTGCGCCAGCACCGTCTCAGGCGTAACGGTTTTTTTGCCGGGAAAACGGGCTGGATCATCGGTCACAATTCCGCCGCCCGAGAGGATTGCTCCCGGCTCGCTGGGATCGCCCGTAAAGAGCATGACCGCATCGGGGCCGATAACATCGGGCTGTCGCAGATAGTCGCGAATTTGTGTCAGAAAGTCATGGCGTTTGCCGAGCCACCAGTCGAGATACTTTTGATTAAGCGCTTTATCATCCTGCAATTTCTTTCGAGTCGGCGTTTCTGCCTGGTTGGTCTCCCCGGCAAAGAGTTGCAAGCACCGATCGGAAAAGCTGACCGGCATCCCGCTGTTGCGCGGTCGCAGCCAGGCACCGATGAAGTTGGCTTTGTCCTTTTCATCGGCGACAGTGATTTCGAGCATCTTGCGCAGATCCTCAACCGTATCAGGGTCGGTGACATCCGCATTGCCTTTCTCGCTCC
>CAZMGQ010000014.1:0-14470 GCA_964565855.1 uncultured Lentisphaerales bacterium
GTCCCTCTTTACCCTGTTTTCACCCTACTCGCAAAAATCTCTCGCAGTTTTGGGACTATTGCCGAGGGCTGGCGGCTCTGCTACAATGAGGCGTCATGAAAAGCAAATCTATCGACTATGGTTGTCAAGTTCCTGTCATCGCCAAGGCGGATGTTGTTGTTGTAGGGGGCGGCCCGGGCGGGCTCGGGGCGGCCGTGATGGCAGCACGTCAGGGGGCGAAAGTTCTGCTGATCGAACGCTACGGTCAGCTCGGTGGCATGGCTGTTGCGGGCGAGGTTCACCCCTTCATGATGAACCACGCGCTCGAACGTTCGCTGGACCATCCCGTCTATACCGACTGGATTGCCGCGATGCACAAGTATCTGCCGCCCAGCCAGGCGCGCAACAATCCGCTCGAAGGCGAAGCCTTCAAGGATATCGAGCTGAATATCAACAAGGAACATGCAGCCCTGGCAGCGGAGGATCTCTGTCTGGAAGCCGGGGTGGAGCTGCTCTATCACCACACCTTTGTGGACGCCATTACCAGCGATCGCCGCATCCGCTACATCGTCGCCCACTCCAAGAGCGGCCTGGTGGCGATCGAGGCTCCGGTCTTTATCGATGCCAGCGGCGATGCCGACCTGGCCGCCCGTGCCGGCAACCGTACCGAGTTCGGCGGACCGAGCGGATATTGTCAGCCGATGACACTCTGCTTCAAGATGGGGCGGGTCGATCGCAAGCGGATGCCCACGCGCCAGGAAATGACCAAGCTTTATCTGGCGGCCGTCGAACGGGGCGAAGTCGATTGCCCGCGCGAAGACGTGCTGTTTTTCTTCTGGCTGGAAGAGGATATCATTCACTTCAATACGACACGTGTCATCCGGCACAGCGCTGTCGATGGCGTAGAGCTTTCCAAGGCCGAAATCATGGGACGTCGCCAGTTACGCCACTTCGTCAAGTTCCTGCGCAGCGAAGTGCCGGGATTTGAAGAGGCCACGATCCACTCGATGGCAAACCATATCGGCGTGCGCGAAAGCCGCCGCGTGGTGGGCCGCGTGATGCTGACGCGCGAAGCGTTCGTGAACGAACAGAAGTTCCCCGACGCGATCTCCCGCGTACGGTATGCGATCGACATTCACAATCCCGACGGCAAGGGCACCGTAATCCAGACGCTGCCAGAGAACGCTTGGTACGAGATTCCCTACGGCTGTATCGTAGCGGCCGATATCGACAACCTGCTGATCGCAGGTCGGCCGATTTCGGTCGATCATGCGATTCACAGTAGCACCCGTGTGATGGCCCCCTCGGTGAGCATCGGTCAGGCTGCCGGCATGGCGGCGGCAATGATGACGCAGCAGGGACTGGAAAAAGCACAGGATGTGGATGGAGTAGCCCTGCGCGAAGCTCTGCGCAAGGCCGGTGCCAACCTCTGACGGCTTTTATTCCAGCATCATTTCACAAAACCGCTCTATGTCCTCCTGCGTAAAGCCGCAGTCGAGGACATAGGCGTGGATTCTGTCCTGGATTGTTTTCCCCGGATAACTATCGAAACCACCGATGAGGAAATCGAAACGACGATCATGGATGAAGTCCATGTTGTCGTTCCAGAATCCGGTGGCCTCCCAGTCCAGATAGAGGTCCTCTTCGGCGACTCCCAGCAAACCGTTGAGGATGAAGGCCAGTGCGCCGGTCCGGTCCTGACCCGCCGCACAGTGGAAGATGGCCGGATAGTTGGCCGGATCGAGCAGAAAACGGAAGACGGTTGCAAAGCCCTCCTTGCCACTGATGCTCTGCATCCCCTGATAGGACGAAAACGAACACTGAAACCAGGTTACCTCTCCCTTGAGGGGTGACCCCTCCATGCCGCGGCATTCATAGTCGTTGCGCAGATCAATGTCGCTGCGGATTCTCAGCTCATACCGGAAATAGGCCAGTGTGCTCTCCTCCAGGTGTGATACCGCCGGTCTGAAACCGCTGGGAATCTGCCAGATGTGGTCGATTGCCTCCTCCAGTGCGGCGACCATCTTTTCTGCCACGGTCCTGCTGTCGGGTTCGCTCACCTGCGAGCGATCGGCACAACACCAGGCCCAACCGCCGGCACCGCTGCGCACGTGGACGACCATCAGGTTGTGTCCCTTTCTCACCGGTACTTGGACAATGAAATTGTCAGCATGTATCAGTGAGGTGAAGTTTCCCGGCTGCTTGTCATAGACCTTGGTACCGTTGATACGCATGTCCCAGAAATAATCGCCACCACAGCCGAGCTGCAGATAGCCGTCGGCCGGGGCTTCAAACTCCTGCAGAAAGACGGCCGGGGCAAAGGGGATCACTTCGGGGAAAATGAAACACCCATCAGCCGCCGCAACAGCCTGTTCGGGTGCAGCCCCCATAAACTCCTCCGGTATGGTCGTCAGGCTGTCGAGATCGACGTGAAAGTCAGTTTCATCAAAGAGCACGGTTGCAGGACGGAAAACCGTCCATTCTCCGCCTAGAGTGCTCTCCACCAATTCGTCCGCCGTACCTTTTTCCAGCCGCTCTCTCAGTTGGGCTATCTGGTTTCGCAGGTCGGCCTCGGTACGCCGTATGCGCGCCAGTATCGGACGCAGTTGCTCCGCTGTTTCCAGCTCCTCGCGCGAATAAAAATTGAGTCCGCCACAGCGGTTGACTCCGGCTGTTCGATAAAGCATTTCCTGCCGCACGCGACGTCCGTCCCCGGTTACCCAGCCGCCGAAATCTCGTACGTTGGGCACGTTTTCGACCCGTACCAGACGCGGCGCCTGATCTTCGGTCTCGAAGGTCGCAACTGTCGAAGTTAGTGTCTGCCCGTCATTTTCGGCTGAAACCTGCCAGTAGTATCTGGTCCCTATCAGCAGATTGTCGAGCGTGGCTTTACGCTCAGTGGTTTTAATGGCTCTGGCATCGCTCAGGTCTGCATCGGTGGCGAGCTTCAGGGTATATTCCGTGCCGGCGGGCAGATTGTCCTGCCAACTGAAGGACACCGGCAGGGGGTGGTAACCGGCGCTCTTCATTTCCTGCCGTCCGTCATGGTCGGCAAAATAGGCCACCCGTTCGGCGCGTGGCATGGCAAGATAGGCTTTGTGCTGCTCGTTGAGCAGGGCTACGACGGTACCCGGCGCGGGTCCGAGGAGTGTGATCGTCATAATACTGTGTGCTTTCCTTATTCGAGCAGCAGGTTGCGCAGGTGCTCAATATCTTCCCGGGTAAACCCCAGCGACAGGACATAGTGTTCGATCTTGTCGTGTATGGTTTCGCCCGGCAGCTTTTCAAAACCGGCAACCAGATGATCAAAGCGGAGTTCATGATTGAAGGCGACAGACTTATTCCAGAAGCCGGTTACCTCCCAGTCCAGATAGAGCTCCTCCAGCTCGACACCCATCAGCCCGTTGATGATGAAGGCTACGGCTCCGGTACGATCCTGCCCTGCAATACAGTGGAAGATCAGCGGATAGTTTTTTTCATCCAGAAAAAGCCTGAAGACCCGGGTAAAAGCCTGTCTGCCAAAATCTTCCTGCATTCGGCCGTAGGAGGAGGAGGAGATCTGGTGCCAGACGGCATCATCGCCGAGAGGCGACCCTTTCATGCCCCAGCATTCTCTATTATTACGCAGGTCGATATCGATCTTGACCCCGAGGTCTTCCAGTACATAACGGCGTGTGGCGTCATCTAGGCGATTTTTTCCGGGAACCGTCTCTTTGAGTATTTCGCAGGGATGGCCGACTCCGGCCTTCATCAGTTTGAGCTTGCTGGACAGGGTTTCCACCGCCTCCGGTGGCTGGGGCAAGTTCGCCCAGGCCCAGATCCAGCCGGCCGAACCGCTGCGCACCAGAGCCACCAGCAGGTTTTTGCCCTCGTGCACCGGGATGGCAACCTTGTGGGCGTTCGCCTGCGAAGGCCCCTGGTTACCGGCCAGGAGATCGAAAACCTTGGTGCCGTTTACACGCAGATCCCAGAACCAGTCGGCCCCAAAAGAGGCAAACATCAGACCGTCTGCTGCGGCCTCGATTTCCTGCATGAAAATCGCCGGCGCATTCAGAATCGTTTCATCAAACTTGAAAGCACCATTTTCATCGGTTACCACCTGTTCGGCTTTGGCTCCCAGAAATACCGGGGGGATGCTCCGCAACTCCGCCATCATCTGATGGTGAGGTGCCAGCTCGAACTGTGCGGGGTCGGGGCGGAAAACGGTCCATTCCGGCTTGAGCGTGGCCGGCACACTCGAAAAGTCGGGGGCCCCCTTCAAGCGGGTTTCTGTGGCTCCGATAGTCTGCAATAGCTCGATCTGCCAGGCCAGATGGTTGGCGTAGGTGGACCGCAGCTCGGGGTCGGCCGCAATCTCGGTCAGGGTATAATTAACCGCTTTGGCATTGTCGTTCAGCCCGGCAGTCCGGTAGATCATTCCCTGCTTCACCCTTTTACCATTACGCCCCTTGCGACCGCCCAGATCCCGTACATTGGGCACGCCGTCAATCCGCACCAGTCTCGGTGCAAGGTCCTCCGTCAGGAAGGTGCCAGTGCCGGAAGTCCGCACGACATCCTCCCCCAGTGCCTCGACCTTCCAGTAGTACTTTTTGGCAATCATCAGGTTGTCGATTCTGGCGAAAAGCTTGTCTGTGGTCCTTACGACGGCGTCTTCGAAGTCCGGATTGGTAGCTAGGGTTACACGGTAGTTTTCAGCTTCTGCGGTATCTTCCCAGGCAAACTTGATCGCCAGCGGGTGATAGCCTGCCGACTGCATTTCGAGACGTTTCTCCTCATCGGCAAAATAGGGGATTCGTTCTTCGCGTGGCATCAGAACATAAGCTCGCTGCTGCTCATTCATCAGGCTCAGTGTCGAGCCTTCGGCCGGTGCCGTCAGTGTGATTTCGGCCCGGAGAACCAGACAGGATGCCAGCAGCAACAGGAGCTGCAAGCTGCGAAGCAAAATGCGATTGAAGTTTCTTTTCATTCTCGATCCTCGCTTTCCGGCAAGTCCCGCTCTTTATTGCCTTGCAAAGGAAGCAGGCCCCGCAAAATAAAAGTGAAATGGTCGCAATTTATTCGAACTTTGTCAATTTCCCGCCATTTCCTCCCAAACACCAGATTACTGGGAGGGCCGACTGTCACGTCGGCCTTCAAACCTGGGAGCCCCGAGCTCCAGCTCGGGACAAAAAAAGCCAAACCGTAATCTTGCAAACAAATCGCCAGATTACAGAGCGTGGCAGTGTCCGGACTCTGCCACCACTGCATAAATCACGACTGTATTACCGTAATAAAGATTTTTATTACAGTATTCGATCAATTTTATCTTCGATATTACAGATTTTCAAATCTAATGTTCATCATTTCACACTCTGTAATCTCGCAATACAAACGCCAGATTACGGGAGGGACGACTGTCACGTCGTCCGCGGGCAAGGTGACACTTGCCCCTCCCGAGTGTGTCACATTACTGGGAGGGGCGACCGGAACCGGCAGGGCTCTGTTCTGTAGTTTCGGGCAAGGTGACACTTGCCCCTCCCGATTTTGCCGCAGTCCGGTAATCAGCCCAAGATCGGGAGCCAGGGAGCCAGCAGCACCATCTGTGGCAGGGACCAGAGGGCTGCCCACAACAGCAGTGCCGCCGTCAGGGCTGCCAGTCCCAAACCATAGAGTCCACAGGTGGTACCGGCCCAGATCAGCGTCAGGGCAGCCGGAACCCAGTTGGCTCCGGTCAGGATGCCGGAACGGTATTCCCGGAAGGGTTTCACTACCTGCGGCAGGGCGGCAAGAGTGGCCGCTGCGGCAAATATAAAGGAGGCGGGGTAGGGATCGTCGCTAGCTGTCAGAGGTACCAGGGTCAGCAGTGCCAGCACCACTGTTCTCAGCACCGTATCCCGATGGGGCGACTGTAATGGCATGAGCGGCAGGGGCAGGGGACGGCCCGCCGCCGCTCGCCACAGCAGCGGTGCAACGGCATAGGCACCGGCTGCGGCTGCCGCCAGCAATGGGCGTGGCAGACGATTGATCTGCCAGCCGAGCACCAGGGCAAACAGGGTGAAAACCAGCGCAGCCCCGATCGACAGCCAGAAGTGCCGCAACCTCTCGCTCCGGCGCAGGGACGGTATGGCCCCGCCGTGGCGCGTCAGCAGAATTGTGGTCAGGATCCCTGCTGCCAGAAGCCAGGCGGCATGAGCCCGCACCACCAGCATGATTGAGAAAATCTTGTGCGGAAAGAGATAGGCTGCGCCGGTCAGCAGCCAGCCGATACCGGCGGCCATCACGGTACTCACGACGGGCATGGGATCGCCCTGACTTGCAAAGGGCAGTGCTGTCGGGTCCTGGGCATTGCAGCCGCGCAGACGTTGGCTGGAAGTGGCGGCATAGGCACCGAGCATGGCGGCCTGTGGCAGGAGCGGCAAGCCGGCGGCGAAGGTCAGCAGGGGCAGGGGGATGCCGTGGCAGAGTCCCGACACTGCCCCGCAGATTCCGGCCAGCAGGAGCCAGAGAGGAGTCGCGGGCCAGGCGAGGGGAAAGATGGCGGCCGGTTCGGGGCGAGCCGCCCGCATGATGACGAAACCACCCAGAGCCAGCCACAGGGCGATCTGCCAGAGGTAACGAGCGGCGGCGGTCGGCGGCAGGGGCTCATCGCAATAGGGACAGAAGCGCACCCGGCCGGTGGGACGACGGCAGACCGGACAGTCGAGCCGCCAGACGGCTGCGGCGTTCGTGTCGGCCCGGGTATAGCTGTCTGACTGTTTGCCGATTGCGGGGTCTCCTTAATTAAAGGACGATACGACTCTTGTGTCGTGCCGATTCCATGGCATCCGCAACTACTACCCGTTCGCCTGCCATTGCGCCTCCATCGAGTTGTGCTAGACTGTCTTCGACTCGTTTTCCAGCAAGTCGAGTGCCTTCATGCGGCGAATTTCGTTGGCTACGGCATCAATTCCGTAATTGCTTTCAATCTCCTCGGCCATTTTGTCGAACTCAACTTCACGCGACTGGGCCATCTGGCCGATGCGCAGATTGATTTCGCGCTGTGAGGCCTCGATCTCCTCAAGATCGGCGATGCGCGACAGGATATACCTCGTCCGTACCCGGCCCTCGGCACGGTTTCTGGCGACTTCGGCCAGTTCTTCCTGCTGATCTTCCAGTTGAGACGGATCTATTCCGCGAGAACGCATATCGGACAGGATTTCAGAGACCGCATCCTTGAGTTCCCATTCGAATTGCGACTTGGGCAGCTCAAACTTGGTATTGTTCAGCATGTACTCCATGATGTCGTTCCGGCGCTTGTTGTCCGCCTGGTTTTTCGCACTCTGTTCCAGGTTTTTGCGCAGAGTTTCCTTCAGATCTGCCAGCGTTTCGTGACCGGTGGTCCTGGCCAGCTCATCGTCGATTGCTTTCAGGATGACCCTGCGTACCATCGACGGTGTCACTTCATACTGGATTGTTTTGCCGGCCAGGTCTTCGTTTGGATGATCGGCGGGATATGTGGCCTCAAGCTCCCGTTTTTCGCCAACCTTGGCACCCTTGAGGGCGTCCTTGATACCGGGGATGTTTTCGAGTGCGCCCTCGCGAAACTCAATCAGCGCCATTTGCGGCTGCTGTGCTTCCGACACTTCGGCACTCTCCGCCTCCTGACCGAGCTGCTGGATCGATACCAGGCAGACGTCATTATCGGTCAGCTCGTGTTCCGGTGTGGCTTCCTCGTAGTCGGCCATCTGCCGCTGCAGCTCGGAAAGATGCTGGTCAACATCTTCATCGTTGACTTCGGCCAGTTCATATTTGACTGGAATGCCCCGGTATTCCGGCAGCTCAAACTCCGGGGTCACATCGACTGTGACATCGCAGGAAAGGCCCGAAGCCAGGCCCAGCTTGACGTTTTCGACACTGACAACCGAGACAATTGAGAGGCCCTGTGCCTTGACGGCCTCGCGGTAGGCCCGCGAAATTGTGTTCTGGCGGAACTCTTCCTCAATCGAGCTGGCAAAACGGCGTTCGACCAGATTGCGCGGTGCCTTGCCCTTGCGGAATCCCGGGATATTGGCATTACGAACGAATTCGCGCACTACCTGCTCATAATTTGGACGGACATCTTCGGCCGGAATTTCGATCTGCAGCAGTCTGCGGCAGGAATCCAGGGTCTGAACTTCAACCTTCATTGTTGAAATGCCTTTCTGAAATAACAACTGGCTTGATTATTCGTGCAGGATTGCCGGCTCGCCACATACCCTCTTGAGGGGTGGCATAAAATGGAGTCCGACCAACCCTGCATGACCCACCATACTACGCAACAAGCGGGCCGCTCGACAACTCAAAACTGCAAAACTGCAAAACAAAAAGCCAGGCAAACGTGCCGGAACGGTGGCACGTTTGCCTGGCGGAGTTGCGAATGCGCAATTATGCTGCGCATCCGCTGTGATTCGATTGTCAGTTGTTGCCGGCCGGGGCGCGACGTTCGCCACGCTGGCGCTGGCCGCCTTCACCACCGCGCTGACGTTGACCGCCTTCGCCACGCTGGCGCTGGCCGCCTTCGCCACCGCGCTGACGCATACCGGGGGCGGCTCCCTCGCCGCCCTCGCCACGCTGCTGGCGCATGCCGGGAGCACGTTCGCCACGCTGACGCTGCTGGCCAGCGGCGGGGGCACCTTCGCCGCCACGCTGCTGACGCATACCGGGGGCACCTTCGCCACCGCGCATGCCGGCGGGGCCGGTCATCATGCCACGCACCTGCTCGAGCTGCTCATCGGTCAGCTTGGAGCGGAGGGCGAGGAGTTTCCTGGTCTGGATTTTGGCGACTTCCGTCCGCAGGCCCCAGGCATCATCGACGGCGCTCATCAGACGATTTTCATCCGGCTTGAGTTCGCCGAGCAGGGCGGTCTGGACCTTGATCGCCTCGTCGAGACGCGGGCGCAGGGCTTCGAGCTGGGCATCTAGATCGCTGATGGCATCGGTGATGGCTGTCCGCTGTTCGTCGGTCAGATTGATACGTTCGGCAATGCGCGGGTTGTCCAGCAGACGCAGCAACATGCCGCCTTCGATATCGCCACCGCTCATGATGCGGTCAACCGAGCTGGCGGGGCCACGTGTCATGGCGCCACGGTCGGCAGCGCCCCAGCGCTGCCTGGCGGCGGCCTGATCGCCCCGATTGATATTCTGGCGCTGCGGCCGGTTGGCAGGGCCACGCCCCGCCGGTTGGGGGGCCGCTTCCTGCGCCATGGCTGCGCCGGCGACCAGTGCGGTCGCGAGAAACAGGTAATGCATCTTCTTCATGAAACTTTTCCTTTCGGTTCTGGCCTGAGTGGCCGGGTGGTTTATACAAGGACAACGTTCGACCGGGCCAATCTATTGTGCATTGCCGCAATTTTCCCATTGCGCTATGATAACCACATGTATGCGCAGACTGTCCGCTTGTCGCCGGACGGCTGTAGAAGGGAAAAAATGGATTTTATCAGGCTAGACCGTCCATTGGTTATTTTCGACATCGAGTCGACAGGTTTGAACATCAAGCTCGACCGTATTATTGAACTGGCGGCCATCCGTGTCATGCCGGATGGCGGGCGCGAGTCCAGATGCTGGCTGCTCAATCCCGGCATCCCGATCCCGCTCGAATCGACGGCTATCCACGGCATCACCAACGAAATCGTGGCCGATTGCCCGCATTTCGGCCAGGTGCTCGATGAGATAGAGGCCTTTTTCCGGGGGGCGGATCTGGGGGGGTTCAACCATACCCGCTTCGATATTCCGCTGCTGGCGGAGGAGTTCAGCCGGGCGGGGCTGGCATTTGATGCCGCCAGTCGGCGCATTTTTGATGCACAGCGCATTTTCCACAGCAAGATGCCGCGCGATCTGCCGGCGGCACTCGAATTTTACTGCGATGGTGCCGAACTGCCCGACGAGCCCGACACCATGGAGTCCGCCCGGGCGGCCCTCAAGGTTTTTGCGGCCCAGTTGCAGC
The DNA here is from genome assembly GCA_964565855.1 of uncultured Lentisphaerales bacterium. GTDB lineage: Bacteria > Verrucomicrobiota > Kiritimatiellia > RFP12 > JAZUKQ01 > CAZMGQ01. The sequence continues at coordinate 9,920 of CAZMGQ010000014.1, forward strand.
GTTATTCCGAACTGCCGCAGTCGGTCGCCGAACTGGACGGGCTGCTCAACCAGCGCGACCCCTTCGATGCCGACCGGGCCGGCAGGCTGCGCTGGGTCGAGGGTGAGATCACCATCAATTTCGGCAAGAACCAGGGCAAGAAACTGCGCGACCTGGTGCAGGAGGACGTCAATTATCTGGAATGGATCATCCGCAGTGATTTTCCGCTCGATACCCGGACGATTGTACAGAACGCGCTCGAAGGAAGCTGGCCCGCGCCGCCGCCCGCCGTGGTGGCCGACAGGGGTGCACAATGAAAGCCCGCCCGGGAACGTTATTAATAGGACAGTATTACAGGATGGTTGAACTATGAGTACGACATATCGCCTGGTAGTGGAATCGGGAGTGGATCAGGGCAGGAGCTATCCGGTCCCCGCCAAGGGCTGCGGGCTCGGACGCTCGTCACAGAACGACATCGCTCTGATGGACGAGCAGCTCTCGCGGCTGCATTGCCGCTTCCACTTTCGCGATGACGAGCTCTGGGTGACCGACCTCGCCAGTGCCAACGGCACGCTGGTCGATGGCGTGGAGCAGGTCGAGAGCAAGCTGGAAGCGGGCAGTCGCGTCACGGTGGGCGATACGGTGCTGCTGGTGGTTGACGACAGTCTGCCGGCTGGCGCTGCCGCGGGTGGAGCTTCGATCGATCTCGGTCTGGCGGCCGATAGCCGGGAGGACGAGCCCCAGTCCGACGAGCGGCGTATCAAGCGCACCCTGATCTGGTCGGTCGCCAGCTTTGTGCTGCTGATTGTGGCGGCGCTGATCGTGCGGCAGCTTGTCGAGGCACCGGTAACCGGTCGCGGTCAGTTGCATTCGCCTTCGCCCGCCGGCGAGACAGCGACATTGCAGTTGCATTACGAAAAGCTCGAAGGCAATGCCGAAAACATCTTCCGCTACGAGCTGCGCCAGCGATGAGGGCCGCCTCTCGGTGCAGATCGACGATATCGAGCAGCGGCGCCACGTCCGGCGCGATGCCCCGGCAGCGGTCGAGCCGCAACTGATCCGCGAACTCGTCCTCGAGATCGAACAGGCCGGCTTCTATGCACTGGATCCCGAATACGAAGGCATCGCCATACCCAATACCCACGGCTCCTACGACCTGACCGTGGCACTGGGCTCGAATGTCCAACGCGTGAGGGTTGTCAACCGCAACGAGCCCGACGCTTTCCGGACCGTGCGTGAGCGTATCGAAACTTTTGCGCGCAACGAACTGGGGCTCTGGGCGATCGAATTCTCGCATGAAAAACTCGAACAGATGGCCCACGAAGCCTATCTGCTCGGTGCCAAACTGGTGCGCGAAAAAGATATCCAGACCGGCAACCTCTATCGGGCCACCCAGAGTTTTCGCGAGTGCGAACACTATCTGGAGACGGTCGAGCCCAAGCCGGTCTTCCTCTCCGAAGCCCTGCTGGCCTTGCGTGAGGCCAGCGAGCTGCTGGAGGAACGTTACAAGGATCTCAACCTTTCAGCCGACCGGGCGATCAACCTCAAGGATTGGCCGATTGCCGCCGGTCATCTGCGTCAGTTGCTCGAACTCATTCCCGACCGTGCCGATGCCCGCCACAAAGACGCCGAACGCCGTCTGCTGGACGTCGAATCGCGGATCAGAAACAGGAGATAACCGTGCAAAATCGTCAATTTTCCGCCTTTTTCCGCCTGAGCCTGCTCGTGGCGGGTCTCTGTCTCCCCGGAGTATTGCTGGCCAACCGCGATGCGCAAAATCTTGCAACGCTGGTGATTACCAGTGACCCGCCGGGCGCACAGGTCCAGATCAATCGCCAGGTATATGGCACCACTCCGCTCGAAGCCGCCAATCTCGAGCCGGGCGTCCATCTGGTTCAACTGACATTGCGGGACCATCGCGATGTCATGACTTCGATCCGCCTCGATGCCAACCAGCGTTATCCGCTCGACCTGCGTCTGGAGCCCCACCGGGCGGCCGTACTGGTACATTCCGAGCCGGAGGGCGCAAGCGTGGTGCTCGACGGAGCCCACCGGGGTACGACTCCCCTGCTGCTGCCGGCGGTGGATCTGGGACGGCACCGGGTCACCGTTTCGCGCCCCGGCTACCAGCAACGGGTCGTCGAGCTGGATGTCACCACGGCCACCCCGCAGAAGATCGCCGTGCAACTGCTGACGGACTCTGCCACACTGCGGGTCGAAACCGAGCCCGCCGGTGCAACAGTTCTGCTCAACGGCGTGCCGCGCGGCACTTCGCCGGTGGTCCTCGAACGTATCCCGGATGGCGATAGCGAACTCGAAATCCGTGCCGAGGGCTATGCGGTCTTCAAGCAGGATATCCGCCTCGCAGCCGGAGACGATGAGCGACTGTCTGTCGCCCTGACCCCCCTGCCGGGGACACTGAAGGTGGTCTCAATCCCCGAAGGGGCGCGAGTTTATATCGACAACCAGTTGCGCGGCGAAACTCCCTTCACAATGGCCGATATAGTTCCGGGAGATTACCGGGTGCGGGTCGAAATGACGGCCTACGATCCCATGGCTCGCAATGTCACGATCGGCCGTGCCGCCGATATGGTCGAGGAGTTTCGCCTCGTGGCCAACTGCGGCGAGCTGCGGGTCGTCACAGCTCCGGCGGGCGTTTCAGTCATTATCGACGGCAGGTTGCGTGGCGAGACTGTCGCCCGCGACGGTGCCAGCGACCAGATTTCCGAGCCGCTGACAATCCCGCTGGTCGCCGTCGGACGGCGCGAGGTTGTTTTCTCGCGACCGGGATATTTTGAACAGCGGACCACCGTCGATATCGAGCGGGACCAGGTCTCGCCCCTCGATGCTTCTCTCAAACGGCGTTTTATTCCGGACTACGAAGTCCGTACAGCGTCCAACGTTTACCGTGGCGTGCTGATCAATATCACGCCCGAGGTCATACGCCTCGAAACAGAGATCGGCGTTATCCGCGCCTTTCCAATTAAGGATATCAAGGGGCGCCGTCCGTTGCGCGACGATGAGCGTGATGAAGTTGCCGACACGCCGGATGTGCCGGAAGATGAAAACCAGGGTGATGAGGATGTTGACAGAGCTCAAGAATAGTGTCTATCAGGCCAATCTGGCACTGGTTGAGCATGGTCTGGTGGTGCTCACCTGGGGCAATGTCAGCGGTTTCGATGCAGAGCGTGGACTGGTCGTGATCAAGCCCAGCGGCGTGCCCTACGACCGGATGCAGGTCGGCGACATGGTGGTTGTCGACCTCGACGGCAAGGTTGTGGAGGGGGATCTCAAGCCTTCCTCCGACCTGCCGACGCATCTGGTCTTTTATCGTACCTGGCCGGAACTCGGCGGCGTGGTACATACCCACTCAGCCCATGCCACCATGTTCGCCCAGGCCTGCCGGCCGATTCCCTGCTACGGCACTACTCATGCCGACCATTTTTACGGTGCCGTACCCTGCACCCGGCTGTTGCGACCGGAGGAAACAAGTACCGATTACGAGCTCAACACCGGTAAGGTGATTGTGGAATGCTTCGGTGAACGCAATCCTCTGCACATGCCCGGCGTGGTGGTGGCTAACCATGGCCCCTTCACCTGGGGCAGAAATGTCTCCGAGGCGGTCGAAAATGCCGTTGCTCTCGAAGAAGTGGCCCGGATGGCCCTCGGAGCCAGCCTGATCAACCCGACGCTCGTGCCCATACCCGATCACGTGCTGGACAAACACTTCCTGCGCAAACATGGGCCCGGTGCCTACTACGGACAGGCCTGAACCACGCTGTAGCAGCCCGGAGACGGCTCTGCCACCTTGCTCCCCCAATGTGGCCCCCTGCTGAAATGGTCAAAAGAAAAAAACGCCGGAGTTTATGGAAACGGACCTGCGGTATCCGACGCGCAGTGGCAATCCTGCTGCTGGTCGGCCTGGCCCTGCTGATGCGCATGGCCTCCCAGGGTCTGCCCGATACCTGGGTCGAATATCTGGCCGAAGCGATGTCTTCGCCTGAATACCGGACCACGCTCGAGGATGTTACCTTCTCCCCGCGCGGAGGCATCAGCGCCGACCGCATCAAGCTCACTCCCACCGCCACACCGGCCGTTCCGGTGGTGATTCTGGAACATGCCTCACTGCGCTTCGGTTGGCGCCGGGGCAAACCGCTGCGTTACTGGATCAAGTCGCTCGATATCGACCGTCTGCAACTGGTTTCGCTGCCGCCGGTCGGCTCCAAAGCCACGGACGGACTCCCCACCTTTGGTCCGGTGAGAGTCAGTTGCCGACAGGTCGAGGCTCTGGGCACAACTTTCCGCGATGTGTCAGCCACCCTCTGGAGTCGTGAGGGACGCCTGGATGTCGAGCGCGGCCACTTGAATGTGGCACCCCTGTACCTGACTCCCGAACGGGTTGAGGCTGAGTTTTCTTTCGGCATTGTCGAGGGCAAGATCCTCGGTATGGCCGAGGGGCAGCTCAACCCGGTACGCCTGGTGCCGCTGTTGCGCGCCTGTGGACTCGAAGGTCTCTCAAAAACGCTCCAGCGCTTCAGCTTTACCGGCGGCCCGGCCGAAATGAGTCTCGAA
>CAZMGQ010000015.1:0-2752 GCA_964565855.1 uncultured Lentisphaerales bacterium
GATCGAGGTCGCCCCGACGGCACTGTCGAACATTGCCACCGGTGCCGGATTGGCCGGATCAGCCGCTGCGGTGACTCCCTCCGGCAGGTTTTCCAGCTCGATCGAGTCGGCGTAGATCTTGTACCCGGCCGGAATGCGGAAGTGCAGTTGCAGCCGGTCGGTGGCAGAGTCCGGACTTTGCCACACGGCGCTGAGGTCGATATCGGCCAGCAATGTCCCGGTGCCGGCTATAGTCAGAACCGCCAGCAGAAATAGTTTTTTAATACTTTTCATTCTTTTCATCTCCATCCGTACGGGTCATTATTTCGACCCTGCACTTGTACGACACTTTACAGCAGGGGGCGTGCCAGTTTTCCCTCCAGTTCACGCGCAAACTGCGCCCGGAAGAGATTAGCTTGCTGCGTCCGGTAATCAAACTCTGCGCGGCTGGCCTCGAAGTTCAGCGCACGGCGCACTTCGGCACGCCAGTCCGGTGTGGCTGACGGCAACTTTATCAGGGCCAGCGCTTCCAGGGGTGTCAGGTTTTTCTGCAGCTCGCGGCGACAGATTGTGCGGATCTCGGCCCCACCGCAATGGTCCAGCAGATCCGCATCCTGCACCAGCAGCACTTCATCCGGCCAGAGCGGACGTGCCTTACCATCGTACCACTTGCTGCGTGGTCTGGCATAGTGTTGCGCCACAATCAGGGCCACCCGTTCGAGAGTTTCGGGCGAAGAGAAGAGGTGCCCCGCCTCACGTCGCAGGATTGCTGCACCGCGCGGACCGTGATCCTCGTTAGACTCTCCGCCGGACTTGCCCAGATCGTGCAGTACCCCTGCAACTTCAAGGATATCGGGCTCGATCCCGCACTCCATACGTTCCGCCAATGCCCGGGCCAGGGCGCCGACCCGCAGACCATGATAGTAGCGAAAACCAGTCCCACGCAGTCCATCATCGGCCGCAGCCATGCGGTCTTCTGCCCAAGCTAAAATTGCATCCCTGTTCATTGTTTCCTCGCTGCGGCATTATGTCACATCTCCATACACCACAAAAGCCCCAAACAGCGGGAGGTTTTTCATCAGAATGTCATTTTCTGCAATTACACTTGAAAATCAGTGATGCAATCATCAGAAATCAAGTTTGATTAAGATTTTCAAGATTGCGGAAGTGTTTTATTGCTGAGCGCAAGTTTTTGATTGAAATAGGCAAAAATGTCTGTTGTACAATTTTTGTCTTCGTTTCGCCAAAATGCTGATTAAATCAAGTCAAAAGGTACGGCATAATCGATGCCGTTCAGACTTGTTCGACCGTCAGTCGGTGCCAACACCAGACCGGGAGCAATTTTCTGATTTGGATAGGCTTTTCGTAATGCAGTGAAGCCCCTTGTATCATGGCGTGTTGGACGGCTGGCGAGTTTGATCTCGATGGGATAAAGTATGCCATCACGCTCCAGTATCAGGTCCACTTCAGCACCACTATGACTGCGCCAATGGTATAGTGCAGGTTTGCGGTTCATGACAGAGATCATTTTTCTCACCTCGCCTGCAATGAATGTTTCGAATAGCGGGCCAGCCAACGGGTGGCCACCAATAGCTTGAGGTGAACTTATGCGTGAAAGGTGACAGACCATTCCTGTATCAGCAAAGTGTCCCTTGGGCTTGGCGGAAATACGTTTTATAGTATTGCCCTGGTAGGCAGGTATTTGAAACCACTGAAACGTAGCCGACAATACTGCCAGCCAACGTTTGGAGGTTTGGGGCGTGATACCGATTTCACGCCCCAGTTGGCTGAAGTTGATTTCCTGTGCTGTCAGAGCCGCTGCAAGTTGGACAAAACTGCCAAACTGTTGCCAGTCTGCCGCCTCCAGCATCAGACGAATGTCCCGCTCTACATAGGTGCGCAGATAACCGGAAAAGTAATCCTGCCCGATGTCGAGCGGCATAAAATCCATTTTTGGCAAAGACCCGCGCCACAACTGCTCGTGTAATGTACGGCCGGATTTATGCCGATGTACAGGACTTGCAAGAAAAGCTGTCGGATCATCAAGGTATTGCTCCAACCATGACGATGTAGGCAAATTTTCAGCTATTTCTGCGATGGAAAAACCCTCAAGATCGATAAAAGCTGCTCTGCCGGCCAATGACTCGCTGACCGACTTTAGTACTGACCACTGCTGTGAGCCTGTCAGTACAAACAAACCCGGTCTCCCGTCATCATCCACCCGGCGCTTGAGGGTTGGAACAAGCTCTGGACAGTATTGAATTTCATCCAATATCAGCGGAGGCGGGTGGTTTTGCAGAAAAAGTTCGGGATCTGATCGTGCGGCACTCACATCGACCACCGGATCAAAGACAATATTCTCCCACTTGGGCAAGATGTGTGAGAGCATAGTGCTTTTGCCGACCTGGCGGGCGCCAGCGACAACTACAACCGGAAAATATTCCAACAGTTGCCTGACTCGCCTGGAAATTGCTCTGTTTTTGTACTTCATACTGGAATATTAGTGATACTGTCATCAGAAATCAAGTTTAATTAAGGTTTTCAAGGTTGCGGAAGAGTTTTATTGCTGAACAAAAATTTTCGATTGAAACAGGCAAGAATGCCTGTAATACGATTTTTCCACAATCTGGCGTTACTTTTGCGAGATTACAGTCAGGTTCCAGTTGCCTTTGCTGAAACAGACAAGAATGTCTGTTATACAGTTCTGCCATAATCTCGCAATGGTATTACAAGATTACGGTCTTTTGCTCCCCATTGTCTTGTCAGTCTTTGC
>CAZMGQ010000015.1:2852-12554 GCA_964565855.1 uncultured Lentisphaerales bacterium
GTCAGGTTCCAGTTGCCTTTGCTGAAACAGACAAGAATGTCTGTTATACAGTTCTGCCATAATCTCGCAATGGTATTACAAGATTACGGTCTTTTGCTTCCCGTTGCCTTGTCAGCTCTCTTCTGTAATCTGGCAATGGTTTTGCAAGATTACAAGGGCGGCAGGCTCTTGCCGCCGGGAGCACAAGGGGAGGCCAATATTTCAGAAAACCAGGGCGGCTTTTACCGCGGTTTTCGGGTCAGACGCTGACTGTCAGAAAGTTGCACAGGCCGGTCATGATCATCTGGGAGGCGAGGGCTGCCACGATCAGGCCTGTCAGGCGGCTGAGGATTGCAATTCCGCGCAAGCCCAACATGCGTTGCAGAGCTGTGGCGGAAAAGAGAATGCCACCGACCGAAGCCACGGCCGCCAGCAGCGCCAGGCTGCCGGCAATTTTGCCGTGCCAGGTGTTGAGTTCCGCCCCCATCACAAGCAGCGTTCCCGTGGTGGCCGGACCGACGACAATCGGGATCGCCAGCGGTACCACGGTGATATCTCCCTCTGTCACACCGCCTCCCGTTCCGGCTCGTCCCTGTCCGAGGCTGATCCCCGACAGCAGCAGCAATATGCCGGCCCCGACACGGAATGAATCGAGCGTGATGCCGAATATCGCAAAGACCTGCCGTCCGACAAAAAAGAGCACCAGGCAGATGATGGCTGCCGCCCATGACACCGAGAGTGCCAGGCGGCGACGATGCTGCCGGTCGTGGCCTTCGGTAAGCGTGATAAACATGGTGAGGGCAAAAAATGGAGTCAGCACAAAAAACAGCTTGATCCAGATGGTCATGAAAAAAGCAAGAGTACTCACCATTAGGTCCTTGGTTCGGCTTACGGTTTGAGGCGCATCATGAAGTGTCCGATCGACAGACAGCCGACAACTGGAATCCAGGCGATCCAGTGTGGCGAAAGTGCCGGATAGCGTGCGAGAGACTCGGACGCAACCAGGAAGAGAAAGAAGGTGGCGGCAATGGCCAGCGAGAGAACAATACCGATGGCAGATTCGCGCCGGTGGGTTTTGATACCGAACGGAATTCCGACAATTACGAAGCAGTAGCAGGCCAGAGCCATGACGGTGCGTTTGCTGAGTTCGGTCTGAATCTGCGAAACCTCCATGCGGCCGAGCAGATCTTCAGCGTCCGGCGGCGCGCCTTTTGCCACAATAACATTGGCCAGCAGCTCCTCGCTCAGACGGTCCTTGATGCGGCGCTGCTGGACCTCGGGGCGGCTCTTGTCGATTTCGGTATCCAGAATGCGCACCGCCCGCTCGGCATAGCCGGTGCTGGGGTTGTCCTCGGAGATGGGGTCAACCGTCACGTTGAACATCTCGAGATGGATCTTGCCGTCCTCCGTGGCGCTGACATTGGCCGAGAGGGCTTTGACTTCGCGCGTCTGTAAGGAGCGGGTGGTCTCGATTATGCGCACATCCTGCAGCATGGAGTCTTTGCGGGAACCCACGAAAAACTTGATGCCCGGAAATTCATCGATGAACTTGCCCGGCTGGATCACAGCCAGCAGGTCCGCCACTCCCACGAGCCGCCGGATGCTCTTGCGTGCGAAGGCGCTTTCGGGTGCGATTGTGCCGTTGATGTGCAGGCAGATCAGGCTCAGCAGGGCCGAGATCAGCAGGGGCATCCGCATGATTGAGCGCAGCGGAATGCCGCAGGCCCGCATGGCGCTGATCTCACTGTCGGACGACAGCCGGCCGAAAACCAGCAGGGCACTGGCGAGTGCGGCAATCGGGATTGAGATCGAAAGGGTGCCGGGAAAGCCCGACCACAGGAAGCGTCCGACCAGCCCCAGCGAGGCACCGGCGGCAATGTAGGCCGTGGCTTTGAAGAGTAGCCCGACCGACATGACAAAACAGAGCACCAGCAGAGCCATCAGAAACGTCGACAGGAAGTTGCCTGCGATGTAGCGATGGAGGGTTTTCATGCTTTGCTGACCGGACGCGTTTAGACAAAGAAACCGTGCCGCCTGGCACGGTTTCGGAGGTAAACTGATAATCAGGCTTCCCAATCAGGCGCTACAGAGAAGCCCGAAAACATGGTGGTTCTCAGTTGGGGTTGACGTACTGCACCCTTTCCTTGGCTTTGACGCCATAGATGTAGACGTCGACCCGACGGTTGGCAATGTTGCCCTGAACCGGGTCGTTGGCAACTTTGGGACGATCGAATCCATGACCGACGGCCTTGAGACGGTTGGCGGCGATACCCTTGCCGACGAGGTAATTGCGCACTGCTTCGGCGCGCCGCCTGGAGAGGCGCAGGTTATGGGTCCGATTGGAGGTTCTGCGCTGGTCGGCATGACCTTCGATCAGGGCGGTGCCGGCGGGGTTGCGCAGCAGCACGTTGGCAACCTTGTCCAGATCGGCAAAGTAGGAGGACTTGATCACGTCTTTATCGGTATCAAAGCGGATGTGGAGCTCGAAGAGCATTGCATCGTCCGACGGGTCGAGCGGGTCGGTGCCATCGACCAGCACCTCGTGTCCGTCCCAGACTCCGCCGCCATCGGTATCCGGGTTGAGCGGGTCGGTGCCATACTTGTTGACTTCAACACCGTCACTCAGCCAGTCGAAGTCCGAATCCGGGTTGAGCGGATCGGTGCCGTAAATCAGTACTTCGGCACCATCGGTCAGACCGTCGTCATCTGTGTCAGGCTTAGACGGGTCGGTGCCGATTTCGACTTCGTACCAGTCCGGCAGGCCGTCGCCATCACTGTCTTCATAAATGTCGAAACCGGGTGTCGACTTGATAGTGCCGGCATCCCAGAACCAGGCAAAACCAACATCAAATGAAGCGTTGAACTCCCAGTTGTAGGAGGCGTTGTAAACCCGTGCGTCGGCACGCAGTGCCCATTCCTCGGTCAGGTGATACATCACGCCACCGCCGGCACGCACCATCATCGAAACACGGTCGCCGGTGACATCCTTGCCGTAGAATGAAACGCCCAGACCGAAAGTCAGGTACGGGTCTACTCTTTCCCACTTGGTAAAGTGGAAGAGGAAGTCAGCATAGGTTTGGGCGAGCCAGGTATCGCCGAAGCCGGCGACGTTTTCGGGAGCGTGGGACTTTTTGCTTTTCTCGCCGGTTTCAAAGTTGGTATGTCCGACAAAGTTTTCATCAAGCGACGGTGCCAGCAGCAGGCTGCCTTCGATCGACCACCACTCATTGAGATCGCGCCCGAGACGGATCGTCAGATAGAATCCGTCCTTCAGCGGCTCGTCACCCTCAAAGTCGGCCCGCCCGATGCCGGGACTGATGTACCAGCGGGAAAAGTCGGCATGTTCGACCACCTCAACCTGAGCCTCGGACATGCGTCTGACAAAGTCCGGATTGCGCTCATGCTCCGGTACCTGACTCAGATACCAGTCTGCAAAGCTGGGCAGGGACTGTCCCTCCTGGGCAGACAACACAAGTGGCATCTGTGGCATAGCCAACAGTGCCGCTACGGCAATTGTACCTAAAGCGCGAATAGACATTTCAGAATACCTCCTTGGGAGCGTCAGACATAAATATGCATCTCAAAGCGCACCATTCTAGCAGTTGCCGCCAGATTTTCCAAGACCCTTTTTGCACGGTTGCTTCAGGCAAATGAATATCCTAGAATGATACGATTCAAGATCAAGATATGATCAAACACTACGTCTGAAAGGAAATAAAATGCCATCATCGCAAGGTTGGTTTGTCTGGGCTGCCTGTGCAGCCGTTTTTGCAGCTCTCACTGCCATTTTTGCCAAGGTCGGTATCCAGGGGGTAAACTCAAACCTGGCCACACTCGTCCGGACCGTGATTATCGTCTTTGTACTGGCGGCCTTCGTGCTGCTGACCAATCAGTGGAGCAATCCCTTCACCCTCTCCCGCAAAACCTGGATTTTCCTGACTCTCTCGGCTCTCGCAACGGGTGCCTCCTGGGTCTGTTACTTCCGCGCACTACAGATCGGCGATGCTTCCAAAGTAGCCCCGGTTGACAAAATGAGCCTCGTTTTTGTAGCCATTTTTGCGACGATCTTCCTGGGCGAAAGACCCGCCTTCCGGGAGTGGCTCGGCATCCTGATGGTCGCCAGCGGCGTTGTGGTGCTGGCTCTGCCTTCGCGAGTGGCAAAGCCAGTCGAAGCAACCACTGTCAGCAGTTCCCTGACGGATGATGCCGACAACTCTCCGGATGACGACCAGTTGTCAGACGAAGCGGCCGAGCTTGCCGAAGACAGCAACTCACCGGATACAACACAACCGTAAGGCCGATAGTATAAAAGAGGAAGGGGCAGGCCTCTGCCGCCCGAACGTATGCTGGCATTGTCGGACAGGTCTGACTGGTCCGACTTGTCTGACAACGTGCTGCTTGACTGGGATCGCAGGGCTCCGCACCTGCTCAAAAAAATAAAAACCGCCAAGACACCAAGAACGCCAAGGGGAGGGACGAGTGTCACCTCGTCCTGTGTGCTGCTGGGGTTGTCGGACGGGTCTGACTGATCTGACTGATTCAATCCCGACCCAACTTACTTCTCCCTTCATTTCTCTTTCGACCTTGGCGTTCTTGGCGACTTGGCGGTTCCTCCTACATCACTTCAGCCTTTCTTAACAGACCGCTTCAGCTTCCGTTGTGATGTGCCCGTCTTTCAAAGCGAAAGTGTTTCAAAGGCTGTACGAAAGATAACTGTTGACTGTCTGCAGGATTTCTGGCAGTCTGCCCCTCGTCGGCAGGCGGAGTGCTCTGCCTCATCTCACATAAAGGTGTACCATGAACTATGATCTTGGCGAGAGAGATCGGAACATCATGATTTTGCTGGCAGAACGCGGCATTGTGAATGTCAGTGAGCTGGCGGAAAAATTTCAGGTTTCGGAAGTAACCATCCGGACTGACCTGCGCGGACTGGAAGAGCGCGGACTGGTCGCCCGAACACGTGGCGGTGCTGTCCCGACCCTGCATCGCGATATTCTGGAGCGGCAGGCTCAGCGGGTGGACGAAAAAGCCCGCATCGCCCGTGCTGCAGCCGAATTGGTCGAAGATGGCGATGTCATCATGATCGAAGCCGGGACGACGACGGCGCAGGTCGTGCGTTTTCTGGGCGGCAAACGTGATGTCCACCTGGTGACCAACTCGATGCTGGCCTTCAATTTTTCCCGCGCCAATCCGGCGCTGCAGGTCACGATGACAGGTGGCGATTTCCGCCGTTCGACCGAGTCGTTTGTCGGGCCGCTGGCCCTGCGCGTAATCGAGCGGATGAACGTGAAATGGGCCTTTGTCGGCACCGATGGGTTCAGCGCCGAGAAGGGCATGACAACCCACCTGGTCGAGGCCGCCGAAATCGTGATGGCCATGAAAAAGAATGCCGAACGCACCGTGCTGGTCGCCGATGCATCCAAGTATGGCCGTATTGGTTTCGCCAGTATGCTGTCCCTGCAGGAGGTGGATATGGTCATCACCGACAAGAGCCTCAGCCAGGAGGCGCGCGACGAACTGGCCGCGGCCGATGTTAAGCTCGATATTGTCTGAAACGCTTTTCAGGCCAGGCCAAACCATCCGGCCCAAGCTACCCACAACCCTCACCAGACTCTTTTCCAAGGGAAGGGGTCGGAAAACTTGTCTTGAATCAGCCTTGTTTTGATGACGAGGCTCTGATCAACCCCAATCAACCCGGAAGTTCCCCATGGCTCACGTTTTAATCATGCCCCGTCAGGGCAATACCGTCGAATCCTGTCTGCTGGTCGCCTGGAAGGTTCAGGAAGGCGATCGGGTCACAGCCGAAACACCGGTCTGCGACGTGGAAACCGACAAGGCTACCTTCGAAATCCCGGCCGGCGCCGATGGTACTATCCTTAAGTTGCTTTATCCGGTCGATGAAGACATTCCCGTTCTGACCCCGATTGCCGTAATCGGTGCCCCGGGCGAAGACTGGCAGGCCGCCCTGGGCGATGCCGGCGGTGCCGAAACCCCGGCCTCAGTCGTCAGAAGCGAAGAGCCAGTGAAATATCTGGCGGGTGGGGCAGAGGATGATTCCGCTCCCCGTTCCGATGATCCGCCGGCAACTCCGGCTGCGACCCCCGCCAGCCGCCCGGTCGCAGCCGCTGTTGACGGCACCAGCAGCAGTCCGCGGGCCCGCAATCTGGCCGCTCAGCTCACCCTGCCGATCGAAAGTCTCAGCGGCAGCGGTCCCGAAGGGCGCATCATCGAACGCGATGTCCGGGCTGCGGCCGCTGCCCAGCCGGCACTCACTACCGCCGCCCGCGCCGCCGTTGCGGCCGGCGCAGCACCGCCCGCCACCGGAGGGAGCGGTATCGGCGGACGCGTCACGCTCGATGATCTCGCCGCTGCTGCTGCCATGACGCCCATTGCCGCCGATGCGGCCGGACAGCCGGTTGCCACCGATCAGCCTTTCCCCGGTACGTTCAAAGACACCCCTATTAAAGGCATCCGCAGGCTGATCGCCGAACGTATGTCGGATTCTCTCGCCACCACGGCACAGTTCACGCTCAACGCAGCGGCCGATGCGACACAGCTCCAGGCTCTGCGCAACCGTTTCAAGAGTGCGCCCGAAGCCATGGGGCTTGGCGGTGTTACGATCAACGATCTGCTGCTCTGCCTTGTCACCCGCCTGCTGGCGCGTCACACCTTCATGAACGCACACAAAGACGGTGACACTCTGCGGACTTTCGACCGTGTGCACCTCGGAGTGGCGGTGGATACGGAGCGTGGCCTGATGGTGCCGGTGGTGCGCAACGCCAACCTGATGTCGGTGAAGCAGATTGCCGCCGAGGTGCGGAGACTTAGTGCCGCCTGTCGCGATGGCTCGATCTCGCCCGACTTCCTGCAGGGCTCCACTTTCACGGTCACCAACCTCGGTGCCCTGGGGGTGGAGAGCTTCACACCGGTTCTCAACACACCCGAAGTCGGCATCCTCGGTGTCGGTGGTCTCACCCCGCGCCCGGTTCTCGACAGCGAGGGCCAGTTGGTCCGTTATGCGCCGCACATCGGCCTCAGCCTGACCATCAACCATCAGGTGGTCGACGGCTATCCGGCCGCACAATTCCTCAAAGTATTGTGCGATGCCATTGCGGATATTGATCTCTGGATGATGCTCTGAGGCCTGCCCAATGAAACACGATGTCATAATTCTCGGCGGTGGACCTGCCGGCTATCTGGCCGCCGACCGGCTCGGACGCCAGGGTCTGAAGGTGCTGCTGGTCGAAAAACAGTTTCTCGGCGGCACCTGCCTCAATGTCGGCTGTGTACCCACCAAAACCCTGCTCAACAGCGTCAAGCTCTATGCCCACAGTCGCGATGCGGCTGACTATGGGGTGAAGGTCGAGGGTGTCTCGTACGACTGGACTGCCATGCAGGCCTGGAAAGGGGAGGTGGTCGGCAAACTCTGTGCCGGAATTGCCGCCCTGATGAAAAAGCGCAAGGTCGAAGTAATCGAAGGGGAGGGCTCCCTGACGGCCCCCGGCACCGTGCTGGTGAGACCGGCAGCGGGGGGCGAACCGCAGGAGTTCCGCGCCCGCGCCACGCTGGTCGCCACCGGTTCAGTTCCGGCCATGCCGCCCATCCCCGGCGTACAGGACAACCCGCTGGTGGTCGATTCTACCGGCCTCCTGGCCCTGCCCGAGGTGCCGCGCCGTCTCTGTGTCATTGGCGGTGGCGTGATCGGGGTCGAGTTTGCCAGCCTCTTTGCCTCGCTCGGTGTCGAGGTCACAGTCGTCGAAATGCTCGACGAGATCATCCCCTTCATGGACCGCGAACAGGCACCGCTCCTGCGCCGCGCCCTCACGACTGCCGGAGTCAAATTCAAGCTCGGCTGCCGTGTCGAACGTATCGATGGCAGCACGACTCACTATACGACAGCCAAAGGTGCCGCAGAGTCGGTCGAGGCCGATCTGGTGCTGATGGCTATCGGTCGCCGTGCCGCCCGTCAGGGCTGGGGTGCCGAAACTGTCGGGCTCGATGTCTCGCCGCAGGGTGTCACTGTCGATGACCGTATGCGCACCAATATCCCCGGCATCTGGGCCGCCGGCGACCTCACAGGCCGCAGCATGTTGGCCCATACGGCCTACCGCATGGGCGAAGTTGCCGCCGCCGATATTGCCGCCAGCCTCGCAGGCAACCCCGCCTCCAATCACAACCGGATGCGCTACGATGCCATTCCCTGGGTCATCTACAGCCTGCCCGAAGCCGCCGGTGTCGGCCTGACCGAGGCCGAAGCCCGCGAACGCGGCTACCAGATCCGCAAGGCCACCGTGCCGGGTGTGCTCTCGGGCCGCTTTGTGGCCGAAAACGGTTTTCGTGCCAGAGGTGCTGTCAAGCTGGTGGCCGATGCCGCCACCGACCGTATTCTGGGCCTGCACATCGTCGGCTCCTATGCCTCGGAAATGATCTGGGGCGGCGCTGCCCTGATCGAACAGGAAATGCGCGTCCGTGACCTGCGCGAAATGATTCTGCCACATCCCACCGTTAGCGAGCTGATCCGCGAAGCCGCCTGGGAAATGGCCTGACCCAACCTATCCATCATCCTGTGGCAGAGTCCGGACTCTGCCACATCCATCGTTTTCAGGAGAAACCAAATGCCCAAGTCAATGCCTGTCGATCCCGGTACTGTCCGCAAGGCACAGACCCTCAAGATCAAGGATATCCCGGTCAACCAGTACAAATCTGATTTCAAAAAGGAACTCAAAAAGTACGGCAAGAACCGCTTGCGCCGGATCTGGTACGATATGGCCACGATCCGCGAGTTCGAAAACATGCTCAACAGCTTCAAAACCCAGGGAAGCTGGCAGGGGATCGAATATAACCACAAGGGCCCGGCTCACCTCTCGATCGGTCAGGAAGCGGCGGCCGTCGGCCAATGTGTCAACCTCAAAGTCGAAGACCACATTTTCGGCAGCCACCGCAGCCACGGCGAAATCCTGGCCAAATCCTACTCCGCTGTACGTCAGTTGAGCGAGAGCGATCTCGAAAGCATCATGCGCAGTTTTCTGGATGGCGAAACCCTCGCCCTGGCTGAGAAAATCTCGTACGAAGGTGTGCGCGATCTGGCCGAAAACTTTGTGCTCTACGGCACCCTCGGTGAGATTTTCGCCCGCCGTGCCGGCTTCAACCGTGGTCTCGGCGGCTCAATGCACGCCTTCTTTACGCCTTTCGGATCGATGCCCAACAACGCCATCGTCGGCGGTTCGGCCGATATCGCCACCGGCGCCGCACTCTTCAAGCGCATCAACGCCAAACCCGGCATCGTCATCGCCAATATCGGCGACGCCTCGATGGGCTGCGGACCGGTCTGGGAGGCCATGATGCTGGCCTCGATGGATCAGTACCGTCAGCTCTGGCCCGAAGAAGCCGGCGGCGCACCACCGATTTTCTTCAATTTCTTCAACAACTTCTACGGCATGGGCGGCCAGACCTCCGGCGAAACCATGGCCTACGGTATCCTCGCCCGGGTCGGGGCCGGTATCAATCCCGACAACATGCATGCCGAACGGGTCGATGGCTACAACCCCCTGGCAGTGGCCGATGCCATTGAGCGCAAACGCAGAATTCTTGAGCGTGGCCAGGGACCGGTCCTGCTCGATACCCTGACTTACCGCATTTCGGGCCACTCACCATCCGATGCCTCGAGCTACCGCACCAGCGATGAGATCAAGCACCTCTACGCCGATACCGGGGTTGATACCG
>CAZMGQ010000015.1:12564-13862 GCA_964565855.1 uncultured Lentisphaerales bacterium
CCGTAGGAAGTTGTTGCTGAAATACGGTGCTCACAGCGATGAGATCAAAGCCTGGCAGGATGCCGATGCCCTCGTCTCCTACGGCCAGTATCTGATCGATAACGAGATCGCCACCGCCGAAGAACTCGAAGCGCAACATGCCGGGATCATCGACAAGCTGCAGGCTGTCGTCGAACTGGCGACCGATGAAAAGGCCTCCACCCGCGTCAGCGGCAGCTTCATTGAGTCGGTCATGTTTTCCAACGGCCACGTCGAAAAGCACGACGATCGCGAACCGGAGCTACTGCAGCCTCCGGCTGAAAACCCGCGTGTCGAAGCCATCGCCAGAAAGATCCGCTACGGAATCGATGCCGAGGGCAAACCCGTTTCCAAGAACCGGGCCTTCCAGTATCGCGATGCCCTCTTCGAGGCTCTGGTCCACCGCTTTGCGATTGATCCCACCATGGCTGCCTGGGGCGAGGAAAACCGTGACTGGGGCGGGGCTTTCGCCGTCTATCGCGGCCTGACCGAGCTGCTGCCCTATCCGCGCCTCTTCAACAGCCCCATCTCCGAGGGAGCCATCGTCGGCTCCGGTGTCGGCTACGCCCTCAGCGGCGGCCGGGCTGTGGTCGAACTGATGTACTGCGACTTCATGGGACGTGCTGGCGACGAACTCTTCAACCAGGCCTCCAAATGGCAGTCGATGTCGGCCGGTCTGCTCAAGATGCCGCTCGTCGTCCGGGTCTCGGTGGGCAACAAGTACGGTGCCCAGCACAGTCAGGACTGGGCGGCCCTGATCGCCCATATCCCCGGTCTCAAAGCGATGTTCCCCGCCACACCTTACGATGCCAAGGGCATGCTCAACCTTGCTTTGCGTGGCACCGACCCCGTCATCTTTTTCGAAAGCCAGCTCCTTTACGATATGACCGAGCTGTTCGAGGAGGGCGGCGTCCCCGAAGGCTACTATGAGACGCCCGAAGGCGAACCGGCGGTTCGTCGCCGGGGCACCGATCTCACCATCGCCACTCTCGGCGCCACCCTCTACCGTGCGCTTGAAGCGGCCGAGGTGCTGGAGCAGCAGTACGGTGTTTCGACCGAGGTCATCGACCTGCGTTTCATCAACCCGCTCAACTACGACAAGATCGTCGAGTCGGTCACCAAAACCGGTCGCCTGCTGCTTGCCAGCGATGCCGCCGAACGTGGCTCCTACCTGCACACGGTTGCCTCCAACGTCCAGACCCTGGCCTTCGACCAGCTCGATGCCCCGGTGACGGTGGTCGGCAGCCGCAACTGGATCACTCCGGCCGCCGAGATGGAGG
>CAZMGQ010000016.1:0-13770 GCA_964565855.1 uncultured Lentisphaerales bacterium
CGGCGACTCCTCGCTGGAGCCCCTGATCGCTAAAAAGCAGGAAATGGAAATCCAGCTCAATGCCATGACCCGTGCTTCGCTGGGACACAACCACCCCGATGTTGTCCGTGCCCGGGCCACCCTCGACGAAATTGATGCCAAAGTCGATGAACGTGTCAATACCGTCAAACACGCCCTGCGGCTCGATTACGAACGTGCCCAGGCCGAGCTGGAAGAACTGACAGGCCGCGTCGATGCCCTCAAGGAACAGGAAATCGAGCTGAGCGCCAGCGGTGTGGTGGATTACCGCGATGCCATGACAGCCCTGCAGGCCATGAAGGCCCGTCGCGACTATCTGCTCGACCGCATGATTCGCGAAAAAATTACCCTGCGCCTCCCCTCAACCAGCGTCAGGATCATCGAGCCGGCCAAAGTGGTCGGTACCCCCGTGCCGGTCAGCCCCAACTTTGCGCTCAATATTCTGCTGAGCGTCGTTGCCGGAGTCTTCTTCGGGGTCGTGCTGGCTTTCTTTGTTGAGTACCTCGATACCTCCGTCAAAACAGTCGACGATGTCGAAAAACATCTGGCTGCCGCCGTGCTCGGTATCGTGCCACAGAAGATGCGCCATCTCAACGACCCGACTGCCAAACCAGTCCACTCCGAGCCCTACCGGGTGCTGCGCACCAATCTCAAGTCTTCCAAAAAACTGGGCGACGGCAAGGTTATCTGTGTCACCAGCGCCAACGCCGGCGAAGGCAAAACCCAGACCCTATTCAACCTCGCCTATGTCTCGGCCGAAGTGGGCGACAAGGTCATCATAGTCGACTCCGACCTGCACCGTCCGCGCATGCACAAAATTCTGCAGACCGACAACAGTTCCGGTCTCTGTAATGTAATCGTGGGCGAACTGCCTCTCGACCAGGCGATTATCCATACCGATAACCCGAACCTCGACTTCGTCCCCAGCGGCCGTCTCTCGGGCTCGAGTGTCCACGGCCTGCTCGATACCGACGAAATGACCCGCATCATCGCCGAATTGAGCGAACGTTACGACCGCGTCTTTCTCGACTCTCCGCCCATGGTCGGCGTCAGCGATTCTTCTCAACTCGTCAGGCTGGTCGATGGCGTCATCATGGTAGTCCAGCATCGCAAATATCCCCGTGCCCTTGCCAAGCGTGCCAAGGATCTGATCGTCAACATGGGTGGCAACCTGCTGGGTGTTGTGCTCAACAACCTCAATGTGTCGCGCGACTACTCTTCCTACTACTACAGACATCAGTACTACTACTATTACCAGTACTCACAGGATGGCTCGAAAAAAGCCTGAGCGGGATCACGGGTTTCATGAAAATAAAAGGTATGACAATGAAGCTTCAAAGCCACTCATGGCTCGCCGACAGCATCACCCCTCTCGTTTTGATCGGGGCGCTGCTCATGCAGGCAGGCTGTATTTCATCCTTTGTCGATAGCGGCACCACCGATCCGTCTTTGTGGATTCCGGTCACCGAAACTGCCGATTCTGCCAGCCCTGTCTCCTATAGCCGCGCCCCCCAACGCGGAATGCGACCGGGCGACCACATCACAGTTACCCTGCAGCCCAGCCTCAATGTCGTCGGGCAGAGGATTGAAGATGTTGTCGATGACGACGGTATGATCACGCTGCCCCTGATCGGGGAGTTTCATGTTCTTGACCGGGTCCCGACCGAAGTTTCAAAAGCCATTGCCCAGGAGTACGTTGATCGCGGTATGTATCTCGACATGATCGTCAACGTCGTCAATACAACCGCCCTCACCATCGCCGCCGACGAATATTCAGTCACCGGCGAGGTTCCGCGCCGTGGCCGTTTTCCCCTCAAGGAAGGCATGACCCTCTGGCAGGCCATTATTGCCGCAGGTGATGTCAGCGCCTATGCCGGCGACCGGGTATTGCTGACGCGCGACGGCCGGACGACCAGATACAGCATCAAACGTATCAAAAATGGCAGCATCCCCGATCCCGTCATCCAGAACGGCGATATCATCGAGGTCAAGGAATCCTCTTTCACAGATTGGTTCCGCTGATGTCCGTCTCCTCCCCGGCCGGCATTACACAATCCCGGAGGTTATGAATGCGTCGGCGCCGCTCCAGCAACAACATTTTTGACAGCAACAGCCGCCGCTGGATCCGCATCATCAGTGGTTGCATCCTCATCGTCATCGGCATCGTCGGTTTCGCACACAGTCTGCGTACAGCCATCGCCCAGGCCTCATATCATCGGGCCAAACATACTATTTACGAAGGCACGCGCTACGAACGTCACCCCCCCGCTGACCCGGTCGAAATACTGCGCATCTGCGAACGGACCACCCATTGGTACTCTGCCAACTATTACCTGACCGACCTCGCTGCCGAACGGGCCCTCGAAGGCGCCCTGGCGGCCGACAACCTTGAGGACTTCGATCGCCTCTTCAGTGCAGCCGAATACTGGAACAACCTCTCGATTGCCATCAACCCCTACAGTATCGATGCCATGCACATCAAGGCCCGTATCCTGGTCGAACAGGGCGCAGCTACGGCAGCCGCCGACTTCTGGCGCGATACCGTACTCGAACGTGAGTTCTGGAACCCCGAGCGTCAGGAACAATATATCAACTTGCTACTCGAAGCAGGCCAGACAACCCGTGCCATCGAAGCTGCCACCTTTCTCAGACGCGGTGCCCTTAAAACAAAAATACAAAAGCTGCAACAGCAACGCCAACGCAACGCAACCGACGAAACCTGACTCTATTCTGCGAGAGTTGCGCCTTGGTTTTTCTGCAACATGCACTTTCCTTTGCGCACACGGCTCACTACAGGTTCTCCCTCCATTTTTAAATGTCAGCCATCAGGAGATTGTTTTTTGGAGGGCGAGGCTGTGCCGAGCCGCAATAGCAAAAACTTGCTCATAGGAGAGCAAAATCTTCCATTATTTGGTATCAATTCTGTAATCTTGCATAATCTTTTCCAGATTACATCTGCGGCAATGTCCAGACTCTGCCACAAATCCACCTCGTTCACCTCTCTGATCAAGTATTGCTGCAATCTGACAAAAATGTCTGCGATTTTGGTATCAACTCTGTAATCTTGCATAATCTTTTCAGGATTACAGCGGTGGCAATGTTTAGACCTTGCCACATACTCGCCCTGACCAACACTCCGATCCAGCATTACTGTAATCTTGTATTATCTTTTCCAGATTACATCTGCGGCAATGTCCAGACTCTGCCACATGCTCGCCCTGACCAACACTCCGATCCAGCATTACTGTAATCCCGTATTATCTTTTCCAGATTACATCTGCGGCAATGTCCAGACTCTGCCACATACTCGCCTTGAACAAGTCTCCGATCCAGCATTACTGTAATCCTGCATCATCTTTTCGAGATTACATCTGCGGCAATGTATGGACTCTGCCACAACCCCCGCACTGGATAATATTCAATCCATCATTACTGTAATCTCGCAAAATTTTGCTAAATTAAGGAGCTTGAACTTTAGTTCCAGCAATGGTAAGCTCTCTCTGTTTGGTGATTACGCGCTGATCTTGAATATCGGCATCTGCGTCCTGCACTGTCTTTTGTGCTTTGCTTTCTAATCAGGAGGTTGGTCATGAATTATCCTGTCATACACTCAGCCTATCTCAGTCAGACAAGACCCTTGGTTGAACTGGCAAAACTCGTCGCAGTCGAGACTGCCGGAGCTGTTGGAAACGCGGGAAAAGCCGCCGCCAGGAGCTTCAGGCAATGGAAAAACTACCGTCCGCCACGTTACCGGCTGCTTTTCTGTCCCACTCCCGCCGAAGTCATGACACAGTGGAATCAAGTGAAGGGACAGCGCAACCCTCTCGAAGCCCTCAAGTTTGGTGCCATGCTGCTCAACATCACCCAGTATGTGGATGCCTCGCCGATTTATAATTCTTATGGCCGAATCGTAGCCCGTAATCCTGGAGTCAAAGGCTGGCTCAGAGAGAATTGCGGCGGAATAACCTACGTCACGGCAATGAGTTACCGCAAATTTGCTGAGATTGTAGCGAAAGCTATCCAGCTACCTGAATATTTGCCTCTCGAATGGGTCTTGCCCGGCACGGAAGCACTTGACGAGACACGTAACCTCAATCCGGAAAACCAGCGTTTCTTCAAACTCAAGGCACGGGAGATGCTGAGCTTAATTGCAGTCTGTCGTGAGCGTCTCGAGAAACTGTTCGAAGATGCGCGCAGCATCAACCAGGTCTATGGTCGTATCGATGTCCTGACCGGCAGTCGGCGTCAACGGGTAACAGCCCAGAAAAAGCTGACTGCGACGCCCGAAAACCTGAGCGTTGTTCTTACCCAGGCCCTTGAGATGGTACAGATGTTGAGTAGTCTGGAAAACGTGGAGTACAAAAGAGAACTTCTGCGACAATTACGAGACTTTGGAGAAAAACTGCAAAATCTGACTGCATAAATAGCACCTGATTTCAGCTCCGCCAAAGATTTTCACAGCCTGTCTGGTTTTGAGATCAAAACATCAGCTACAGGCTTTAACACAGTGCCTGAAAGTGGCAAAACTGCCAAAATATTGCAGATAACTGCATGATAATGAGATATCCCGGCGGAAATTCTAGCGACTCATTCAGCAGCAGTTGTCAAACTACGACTTGGTCTCCGAACAGCGTGATCGTTACGCATAATCCGGCAAAACAATCGCAAGATTAAAGTGCAATAAGTTTGACGGCAATGTCCACGACTGTAATTTTGCAAGTGGATCACCGTATTACTGTAGTGAAGGGAAAATAGGAAGGATGATTGGCTGTAATCTTGCAAAGCAATTTCCAGATTACGGTTCTGCGGGAAAATTGGCAGGTCATGACTGTGATCTCGTAAAGCTCTTGCATAACTGGAATGTAGCAGGATGTCAGGGGATCCATATCGGCAATCTCGTAAACTGATCGCCGGATTGCATTGTCGAGGCATGACAGAAGGGATGCTTACTATAATCTGGCAGAGGTGTTTCCAGATTACGGTTCTGCGGGAAAGTTAGCAGGTCATGACTGTGATCTCGTAAAGCTCTTGCAGAACTGGAATGTGCAGGATGTCAGGGGATCCATATCGGCAATCTCGCAAATTGATCGCCGGATTGCAGTTTCGAGGCGTGACAGAAGGGATGCTTACTATTTACTATAATCTGGTAAAGATATTGCCATATTATGGCGAATGATCATGGAAAAGAAATCATGACTGTAATCTCACAAAATAATCGCTGGATTACAGTGCTGGTGAGGATGGAGGGCACGCCGCTAACTGTAATCTTGCGAAACTATTGCCAGATTACAATAATGATGGTGTCAGAATATTGCGGTAGTGCAAGTGGTGGTCCCGGGCAATGAGCCTGGACAATGAACCGGGGCTGATAAAGATGTTGCTTTCGAGGTTGAGAACGTCTGGAGAGCTGTTGTAGAACCGCAATCTTACACAATAATCGCTGGATTACAGTGCTGGTGAGGATGGAGGGCACGCCGCTAACTGTAATCTTGCGAAACTATTGCCAGATTACAATAATGCCGGTGTCAGGTTGTTGTGGCAGTGCAAGTGGTGGTCCTGGGTAATGAGCCGGGGCTGATAAAGAGGTTGCTTTCGGGGTTCAGAAAATCCTGAGTACTGCTGGAGAGCTACCGGATACCGCCTGGAGAGATGTTGGAGAGCTACTGGAGAACTGCTAGCGAACTGTTGGATAGCTGCTGGGGGGCTGCGAAAACGACCGGAGAGCTACTGGAGCACTGCTGGAGAGCTGACGGAGGGAGAGCTGACGGAGAACGTTTGGCAAATTTCAAATTTCTTGTCCTTTGGGGGCTGCGGCTCTATACTGCCACACTCATTGACATTGCGGCTTGCGACGCTGGTTGCGGGAGCCGGGAGGTATAAGAATTATGCGACAGATTGGTGTAGGTATTGTGGGGTTCGGCACTGTAGGTGCCGGAGTCGTCGAGGGCTTGCAGCGCAACCGCGGCAAGCTGGCCGAAAGACTGGAGATCGATATCGCCCTGCGGCGTGTGGCTGATCTCGATATCACCTCCGACCGGGGAGTCGAAATCGACACCTCAATCCTGACCACCGATCTGACGCAGGTCGTCGGGGCGCCCGATATCGATATCGTCGTCGAGCTGATCGGCGGTTCCGGCATCGCCCGCACAGTCGTGCGTGATGCGCTTGAAGCCGGTCAGTCAGTTGTTACGGCCAATAAAAAACTGCTGGCCGAACATGGTGCTGAACTCTTCAGTCTGGCGGAGTCGAAGGGAGTTGACCTCTATTTCGGCGCCAGTGTCGGCGGTGGCATTCCCATCATCCGCACCATCCGCGAGGCCCTCTCGGGTAACCGTGTCGAAAGCGTCCTCGGTATCCTCAATGGTACCTGTAACTACATCCTGACGCGTATGGAGTCGGCCGGGCTGTCCTTTGACGATGCCCTCGCCGAAGCCCAGCAGCAGGGCTATGCCGAGGCCGACCCGACGCTCGATGTCGATGGTTTCGACACGCTCCATAAAGCCGCCATTCTCGCGGCTCTGGCCTATGGTTTCACGCCCGATCTCGAATCGCTTTCCGCCATCGGTATCCGGGGCGTGGTAGAAGCCGAAGATATCCGCTACGCCAAGGAACTCGGGTACCGTATCAAGCTGTTGGGCATCATCCGCGGGGAGGATGGCAAAGTTGAAGTTCGCGTTGCTCCTACGCTGGTGCCGCAGAGCAGTATGCTGGGTTCGGTTGATGGTGTCTTCAACGCCGCCCTGGTCAAATGCGACCTGGCCGATACCACTCTCTACTATGGTCGTGGTGCCGGACGGCTGCCGACCGCCAGTACCGTGATCGGCGACATCGCCGATGTGGCCTTCAACATCGTCCACGAAGCCCCTCTCAAGGTGATCGTGCCCAAGTCGCGCAAGCCCGTCGAGCTGAAGCCCGTTTCAGAGGTCATGAGCCGCCATTATCTGCGGATTTCCATCAAGGATGAGGTCGGCACGATGGCCAAGCTGACGGGAGTGCTGGCTGCCAACAACGTCAGCATCGGTTCAGTCATGCAGAAGACTTCCAGTCAGACTACCGCCTCCCCTGTGCCTGTCATTATCCTGACTCATCAGGCTCGTCAGGCGGATATCGAAGCAGCCCTCGAAGAAATCGGACGTCTCGAAATTGTCGATCGTCCTCCCGTCAGCCTTGGAATCGAAGAATAAACCGGAGTAGAGCCATGTCCACCGTCGCCTTTGCCAAAGTCCAATGGATCTGGACGGAAGAAGTTGTCGCCAATTCCTTCGTTGGAGCCGTCCGCCAGTTCGAGCTGACGAGCATCCCCCGGACTGCCAGCATCACGGTCTTCGCCCAGCTCAAGTACAAGCTCTACGTCAACGGACGCTTTGTCAATGCCGGGCCGGCGCCGTTCCGACGGCCGCTGGCCGGATACGACAGCTACGATATCCGCTCGCTGCTGCAACAGGGTACCAATACAGTCTTTATATTGGCGTACTATGCAGGGGTGGACCTCAAGTACGGCAAAGACAATCCCCCCGGCATCCTGGCGTCGCTCAAGGCCGGACGTCAGAGGCTTGTTTCGGACGATTCCTGGCGTGTTTACGCCTTTGATTGCTGGGATCGTGCCACACCGCGCCGCAACTGGGCGATCGAAAACATCGAAGCCCTGACTTTCGATAACCAGTCCTTTGCGATTCTGTCCATACTGGCTGCGGAGGACTACGGTACTGCACCTGCAGCTACCGGTTCTATCAGGCTGCCGGCTTCGTCTGCCCGGATCGCCACTCGCCCGATTGAGTCCGACTGGCAGTTCGAGCCGCGCGATGTGCCGCTGCTGCGGTGGCAGAGTCAGGACACTGCCACAGTCTCCCACATCTTCCGTCTCAGCAACGACATCTACAACTACAACGATACCGCCGCACGTCTCAGCAACGAACGTGCCGTCTTGACCTGGGATGAGGAACGTTACGAGGCCCTGCGTGATGCCCCGATCGTACGGCTGCAACGTCGGCGCGGCGAGCCGGGCTATGGCGTGGTTTTCGATGCCGGACGCATCTGTGCCGGAGATGCCTTTTTCGAAATTCACACCGACAGTCCCGCCACACTTGATCTGGCTCATTCGGAGGACTTCCGCAATGACCGTCCCAACATCTGGCGTATGGGCAGTAACTACTATGCCCGCTACAACCTCAAACCCGGCCTCAACCGGGCGCGGTTTTTCCACTTCACCGGTTTCCGCTACCTTTACTTTGTGCTGAAGGACTTCGAAGGTACGCTCGAAATCCGCCGGGCGGGCGTCAAACACTGTCGGGCCGATCTCGATTTCGCCGACCATTTCGCCTGTGGCGAACGGGGTGCCGAAGCTGTCTACCGTATTTCGCAACGCAGCCTCAAGCTCAATACCCAGGCCCGCACCTACGACTGCAATACACGTGAGCAGGGTACTTACTGGGGCGACAGCGTCTGGATCTGCGACACAGTCGGCCGTCTCACGGGCAACTATGCCCATCTGCGCGATCTCTGTCGCCAGACCCCCAACGAAGTTGCCGCCAAGGCACTGCCCGACAGCTCGCTCTTCCATTCAGCACAGACGCTCTACGAATATGCCCTCGTTCCGCCCGAAGCAATGCGCCGTTATGCTGTACAGACCGGCGACCTCGAGAGTATGCGTCCTCTGCTCGACAGTGCCCAGCAGATCATCGAAAAGTTCCAGACCCGCAAAGATGACGCGGGCTGGATCCGTCTTGAAGGGTGGGGTGAAGACGATCCAGACTGTCGCGGGTTGCTATTTCTGGACCATGCTGGCAACGGCTGGCACCCGATGACCACCACCGGCATCGACCGCCGCGACATCAACGCCGGTATCCATCTATATTATCTGCAGGCACTCGATGCGATGGTGGCGCTGCGCCGCATGACCGGCGAAAGCCGTACAGCTACCGCCCGTGCCAACGCCGCTGAAGCCGCTGCTCTGCGCGAGCGTCTGCGTGAGGAGTTCATCGATTCCGTTACCGGCCTGATTTTCGATGCCCGGCCCGACTCCGGCCCGCCTGCGGGCTTCTCACAGATCGTCAATGCTCTCGCCATCATGACCGGTGTCATCGAGAGCGGTGCCGCCCGACGTGTACTGCGACTCGTGCTCGACATCGAACGTTATCCCTGGATTTCGCAGGGCACGCCCTACAGCTACTTTTCTCTGGCCGAAGCGACCGCCCTCACCGGCTGTGTCGCCGAAATGTTGCCACTTTTTGTACGTGCCTATCTGCCGATGATCGAAGCCGGAGCGACTACCGTCTGGGAAGCCTTCGGGGGCGAAAACCACGACTCGCTCAACCATGCCTGGGGTGCCGTACTGCCGTATCTGGTCAACCGCGGCGTGGCCGGTATTCAACCCAACGGCGGCGGACTGACTGTTGCGCCGGACCTGGCCGCTTTCCGCACCTTCGAGTATCGGGCCCCTCTGCCGCAGGGCAGTCTCAGCCTGAGTTGGCAACCGGCCAAGGCCGGCACGGTGGATTTCAATCTGGAAACCAGTCCCGGCATGGAAGTCACGCTGATCCTGCCACACCGTACACTGAAATTGTCCGACGGGAAGTTCAGCGGCAATGTTGTACCGGGTTGATAGAATAAAGTTGTTGGAATTTGAATTATGACTCTAAATATTGTCACCAAAGCTGATGACCGTGTTGTCGTCCGCAATGTCCTGATCAGTGTTTCCGACAAGAGTGGACTGGAGGATTTCGTCCCTGGTCTGGTTGCTGCACAGCCGCAGGTAAAACTGCTCAGCACAGGCGGCACCTTTGCGGCTATCAGCTCCATCCTGGGGGCCGAAGCCGCCTCCCGGCATTTGATCCAGGTTTCGGACTATACCGGCCAGCCCGAAATGCAGGGTGGCCTGGTGAAGACGCTCGACTTCAAAATTTATCTCGGACTCCTCAGCGAAGCCCACAACGTCGATCACCGGAACGACCTCTCCCGTACCGGGGCGATAACGATTGACATGGTCGTGGTGAATCTCTATCCGTTCCAGCAGACGATTGCCCGTCCTGACCTGACCCCCGAGCTGGCCCGCACCAATATCGACATCGGTGGTCCCTGCATGGTACGGGCCGCCGCCAAAAACTACCTGCGAGTGGCATCGGTTACTGATCCGCGCGATTATCCACAGATTCTGGCCGAAATGTCGGCAAATAAAGCTTCATTGAGCCTTGATACCCGCTTTGAGCTGATGCGCAAAGCCTTTGCCCATACTGCCGCCTACGACAGTGCCATTGCCACGCACTTTGCCGGTCTGGACGTTGCCGCAATCGGCAGGCAGTATGAGATCGGCAGCTGAGCATGGTTGACCTGCATCTGCACTCCACTTTTTCGGATGGCTCCGACAGTCCAGAGGCGCTTGTTGACCTGGCTATTGAAGCCAAGCTCACTGCCATCTCCCTGACTGATCACGACACCACCGAGGGCACCGAACGCTTTCTCGCAGCTGCCTCCGCCTGTGGTATCAGCACCATAACCGGTATCGAGCTGAGTGTCGAAGGGCCCGATGGCAGCCTGCACATGTTGGGTTACGGCATCGACCCTGCCGACTCTGCCCTGCAGGAAAACCTGAAGGAGCTGCGCAACGGACGCCACCGGCGCAACGAAAAGATTCTGCAGAAACTGGACAACCTGGGGCTGTCGCTCGATTATGATAATGTGGTCGGCCTTGCCGGAAACGACGAGGTCGTCGGACGTCCGCACATTGCCGCCGCCATGGTCGCTGCCGGTTATGTCGAGACCAGGCAGGAGGCATTCCAGAAGTATCTGATTCAGGGGGCTCCGGCCTATGCGGATCGTTTGCGACTCGGTGCCGCCCGTGCCATGTCCCTCATCAGGTCTGCCGGAGGCCTGCCGGTACTGGCTCATCCGCACCTCTTGCGACTCAAACGTAAGCCGCTGCAGAAGCTGGTCGCACAACTGCGCCGAAATGGTCTGGCCGGTATAGAGGTTTGGCACTCGCGCCACAATCACAATGTAATTGCCGCACTACATGGTATCGCCCACGATCTGGGGCTGCTGGTAACCGGCGGCAGTGATTATCATGGACAGTTCAAAGGTTCCGTCCGTATCGGTGTCGGGCCCGGCCACCTGCGAGTCCCCGACGAATGTTTTGCCAAGCTGATGGCAAACCTGTCGTGAGCCGTCACATTTCCTGCAGTGTGACCTTCAGTTCGCGTTTACGACCATCGCGCACGACCACTATCCGTACGGTTTCGCCATCTTTGCAGGCTTCCATTACGGCGGCATAGTCATCGGTGTTGGTCACAGGCACGTCGGCTATAGCGACAATAATGTCGCCGAAGTAAAGCCCGCCACGCAACTGTTTGACCCCTTCCAAACCGGCCCGTGCCGCCGGACCACGTGGCACAACCGAGAGGATGCCTACGCCTTCGATGCCGGAACGGCGCGAAATGTGGTCGGGCAACAGCTCGACACCCATCCCCACACGGCGGACACGCCCATGCTCGATCAGTTGCGGTACGATTCGTTTGACCGTATCGACCGGCACGGCAAAACCAACTCCCGCATAAGCCCCGCTGGGACTGATAATGGCGGTGTTGACCCCGATCAGACGTCCACCCGAATCGAGCAAAGGCCCGCCCGAGTTGCCGGGGTTGATGGCAGCATCGGTCTGGATGACGTCACTGATTTTGCGATCGGTCATGGAAGTGATGGTCCGTCCGAGGGCACTCACAACACCGACCGTGAGGGTCGTATCCAGCCCGAAGGGGTTGCCGATCGCCAGTGCCGTCTGGCCCACTTGAAGGTTCTGCGAATTTCCCGCCGTCACCGGAACCAGGACATGTTCCGGTGCTTCGATTTTGAGCACGGCCAGGTCACGGTCGGGATCGACCCCCACAATCCGGGCCTCGTAACTGCTGCCGTTGCGCATGGTGACATTGACCGAAGAGGCTTTGTGGATGACGTGGTAGTTGCTGATGATGTGGCCCTGTTTGTCCCACACAAATCCTGAACCTGCGCCACGCTCCATCTCGTAGAGGGTCAGTCCCAGAAAACCGCCGCGGACCAGCGCACGGTTGGCCACCGAGACAACCGAAGGCGAGACCTGTTCAAAGATTTCGACCGTCTGTCGCTCGTGATCACAGGCTGCTGGTGGCAACCGGTGGACGGTGTCACTCTCCCCGGTGGCTTCCGTCGGAGCTGTCACGGTGGGGGCTGTCCGGCTGGTGGGCCGCTCTGGAACAGAGAGCTGACGGGGTGGGGCAGGGCGGGAGGACCGTCCTCTGAACCATTCGATGCTCTGCAACAATGCCAGCGCAATCGTTACCATCAGCACCGGCACGAGGATCGTCCGATAGAGGTTGTCGCTGCGGTTCATGACTTGTCCTGTTCCTGCAAAGAGAGTTGTGGTTTAGAGGAAGCCGTTGGCTTTGTACCATTCGTAGGTGATTTTCAGGCCTTCATCCAGCCCAACCTTCGGCTCATAGTTCAATTCGCGCCGGGCTTTGTCGATCTTGAAGGCCCGGTTCTGCCGATACCAGTCCACCCGGCGCCGGAAGAGCGGCGGATCCCAGGGCAGGGGCTTGAAGATCAGCTCAACAATGGCGGCGAGGATATACATCGGCCAGAAGGGGAGAAAAATCTGCCGAACCTTGATCCCCATAATGTCGGCAACTTTGCCCACGATCTCACGGATCGGATAGTATTCGCCATCAGCGATGATGTAAGTCTGGCCTTTGGAAGCCGGGTTTTCGCGTGCCAGTTCGAATGATTCACAGAAGCTTTCGACATAAACCGGATGGTACAGGGCGCCACCTTTGCCGAAGTAGGGGAACCAGCCTTTTTTCACCTGACGGAAGATCATCAGGAAGCGACTGGGGTCGCCTGGGCCATAAAGGGCGGTCGGACGCAGAATAGTGATATCCATACCCTGTGCAATGAACTCCTGTGCCACTTCTTCGCCCTTGTACTTGGTGTACTGGTAGTAGTCTTCGGGCTCGATGGGGCTGTCTTCATCTCCGGGGGGATCATCGATATTGCCGTGGACTCCCTGCGTGCTGCAGTAGATAAACTTTTTGACACCGTTGTCGCGGCAGATTGTCAGCAATGCCCGCATGGCGGTGGCGTTGGTTTCCATGTAAACCTTCTGGGGCAGATTGATGCGCCGGAAGGCCGCCGCCAGATGGTAAACCGCATCGCAACCGGGAATGACCTCCTTCAACAGCTCAGGATCGGTCACGCTGCCCTTGACAAACTTTGCTCCGAGCCGTTTCAACTCGTCGAGCACAATGCCCTCCTGGTTGTCGAGCGCAACGACTTCGTGCCCGCGCTGGAGCAGATAACGGACGAGACAACTGCCGGTAAATCCGGTGCCTCCGGTAACGAGAATTTTCATGAGTTGGTCTTTCCTTCTTTACTGATTCGTCTGTTGGTGCTCCATTCGCACAATCACGGGGGTTCCCCAGAGTCGTGTCAGCCCCAGAACACGGCTGACTCCCTCCATGGCCACAGATAGCGGGCGGCAGCGCAGCGCCCGGTGCAGCACCATCGGCAGAAAAAATTGTCCGAAACGTCCCGTTTCGGCAAAACCGCTGCCTGCAAAAGCATCTCGCACCTCGGCATGGCGGAAGAGTCGCCAGGTACGGGTGTTTTTCTCCACCTTTTTCTTGGCCGCAAACAGGGCCGGGGCGATCGCGTTGAGACTCTGTCCGGTCGGGTAATCCACCACTATCGGACCTCCTGCCACACGGCAGAGTTCCCGCACCAGTTGCG